>PMZP01000073.1 GCA_003170325.1 Candidatus Tayloriibacteriota bacterium | reverse complement strand
TCCTTATAGTTTCATAAAAATATCTGATACAGTTTCCTGTTTATCCCGAACAGGCTTAGGAAGGGACTGAAGTCAACTCAGTCAGATATACATATCTTGAACTTACTTTTTGGCATCAGCATAGCTAGAAGGCAACTCGCCCTTTTAAATAAACGAGTCTAAACAGAATCTGGTGATTTAAAGATTTAGTTGAGGTAACAGAACGCTATATAGTGTTTTTGCTATTTCAACTAAGCCTTAAAGTCGAATAAACAACTTAGTTTGTAACAGTAAAAGCACCGAAACCGTGCTTTTTTTCTTCGTATTCAAATCTGCTAGGTCAAAGCCTTTTTCTGGCTTTGTATGTTTCCTAGCAGAACATACTAAGCCAGAAGCAGACTTTATAAGAGGTAAATACTCAATGTTATGGAAGGACAAATCACTTGGAATAGAGAAGTGAAAAATTATCTTCTTTACACCATNNGTCGGAGACCGAGTTGGAGGACTAATTTGGTTTGATGAAAAAAAGAAAATCATTAGTGCCGACTCACCAGTCTACCCTCTTGATTGACTACTATGTTGAGCACAGAGGCATGTAGAGAATATCTTGCGGGAATACCGCTTACAGATGAGCAGATTAACAATTTGCGTGATTCTTTATATGCCTTGGTCGAAAATGTGCTTGACGATTATATTTCTTCTTGTGATAGTATTACACCATCATGCAAAAATCTCTCATCTACTGCCGAGTTTCTTCAGAGCGACAAAAAAACGAAGGACATGGCCTAGACAGCCAAGAGCATCGCTGTCGGGAATATGCCAGCCAAAAAAGTTTCGAGGTTGAAAAAGTGTTTCGAGATAGCTTCACAGGTGGCGGAGACTTTCTGAAAAGACCAGCAATGTCGGAAATGCTCGACTATATGGACAGCAAACCATATAACCAATATGTAATTATCTTTGATGACATAAAGAGGCTGGCCAGAGACACAGAACAACATTTGAAGCTTAAGGGTGCTATAAAGTTAAGGGGTGCAACAGTAGAATGCCCTAACTTTGTCTTTACTGATTCACCAGAGGGTAAATATGTTGAAACTATCATGGCGGCGGGAGCAGAGCTTGAGAGAGAACAGAATCGTAGACAGGTATTACAGAAAATGAAGGCCAGAATGGAAATGGGTTACTGGTGCTTGCCTGCTTTACCCCCTGCGTATAAACATAACAAAAACACACCTACAAGTAATTCAATCCCCGTTCTGCGTGAGCCAGAAGCTGGTATTGTTAAAGAAGTGTTAGAGGGATTCGCTTCTGGTAGATTTATTGAACAAGTTGATGTTCAAAATTTCTTGCAGAGTAAGCGATTTAAGGGTGATAAGCCGATTTATCTTGAGCAGGTTAAGAGAATACTCAAAGATAGCCTTTTCTATGCAGGCTACATTGAATATAAGCCGTGGGAAGTGAGTATCAGAAAAGCACAACATGAACCGTTAATAGATATGGCCACCCATGAGCGAATCCAAGAAAAATTAAGTGGCAAGGTTACAACTCACACCAAGCAATTTCTAAACCCAGATTTTCCTCTGCGGGGATTTTGCCTGTGTGTTGCCTGTAAGTTGCCAATGACAGCAAGTTGGAGCACTGGCCGAAATGGAAAGTTTCCTTACTACCGATGCAAGACGAGAGGTTGTATAGAAAGAAACAAAAGTGTCTCTAAGAAACGAATCGAGGCGGATTTTGTTAGTATCCTAGCCAAAATTAAACCCAGCGAGCAAGTTATTAACCTCTCCAAGGCAATCGTTCGTGATGTATGGTCAAAGAAAGAGCATGGGGTATTACTTAGACGCAAGGGGATAGAAACGGAACTATCCCAGATAGCAACGGAGCAACGAAGGCTGTTGGAAAGAATCACAAGAGCATCTGATGACAAGGTGATTGCCGTTTACGAAACTAGAATAGGAAAGCTTACTGAACATGAGTTGGTTCTAAAAGAATCTCTCATGTCATTCAATAAGCATAGGCCGAACATTGAAACCGCTCTCGATATAGTTTTTGATTTCCTAAAAAATCCTTTGGTTCAATGGGAAAAAGGAGACATTCACAGAAAAAAGCTCGTCCTTAAACTGGTTTTTGAACAGAAGTTGGCCTATAACAGAAAAAGCGGGTTTGAAACCGCTATTCTGTCGCTACCATTAAGGATATTTGCCCTGCCAGAGGCTCAAAAAGGGGTGCTAGTGGAGATGCCGGGAATCGAACCCGGGTGCAATCGGAATCTGCCGAACGGATCTACGACGATAGCAAGATTTTGATTTAACATTCAGGCTAGAAAATATTGCAAAACACCTGAACGCGATCTCATGAATTCGGTGACCCGAGTGAGAAGCTCGAGTCCCCTACATCCGGGTTATTACGCCCGCACTAAGGTATGGATCCCCTTAGAGGGACGCGCACTTATACAAGTGCGAATGCAAAATCCTTGGCCGTAAAATACGGTGAAGTTGTTTTAGCATTTGTGGTTTCCATCAGATTTACGAGTTAATGGTGCTCGCGCCGCACGAACGGAGACCGACGATTGTCTATGCCGATCATCCCCATTTATCTGTCAACGAACTCCCTCCTCACTGTCCTTTCCGTCTCGCGCTTTTTGATGGTCTCACGTTTATCGTATTTCTTCTTGCCACGGACCACTGCCACGGAGACTTTGATGAGGTTCCCCTTATTATATACCGAAATTGGCACTATTGTCAATCCCTTGCCGGCTTCGATATCTGCCAGCTTGGCTATCTCTGTACGACCGAGAATGAGCCGGCGGTTCCGGCGAGGATCGTAATCCTTGGGAGTGTTATTCTCCTGATAAGGAGGGATGAACATATTCATGGCATAGGCTTCACCTCCCCGGACGATCACGTAGGAACCTTCGAGCGACCCCTGGCTCTTTTTGATCGACTTCACTTCAAAGCCGAGTAGCTCGATGCCGGCCTCGAATTTCTCCAGGATCTCGTAGTTGAAATAGGCCTTTTTGTAGTCGATTAAGGTCGGCATAAATGCTATCATACAGCATCCAACATGACTAAACCAACACCCTGGAAGCTCTTCGCCGCCAATGAGGAGGCTTGGCTCTCTATGCTCCATGACTGCGCCCATGCCGAAAAATCCATAGTCCTAGAACAATTCATCTTCGTCAACGACGAATTCGGCCAGAAGCTCATCAATGTCTGCGCCGAACGAGCGGCAGCCGGCGTAAAAGTGCGCTTCCTCTGGGACGCCGCCGGAAGCTTCACGTTGTGGGGCACGAATATCGCCGGCGATCTCCTGACCAAAGGCATCGAGCTTTTATTCTGGCGCACGCTGGTGCCGTCTTACTTCAAAGTCCCCAACTTCCGTTCCTGGTTCTTGCGCAATCACCGAAGGACGCTGGTCATAGACGGGAAGATCGGCTATACCGGAAGCATCAGCATGAGGGACAGCATGAAGAATTGGCGCGACACCAATGTGCGCGTCGAAGGAACAGTGGCGGCGGAAATGGCCAATGCCTTCGAGCGGATGTGGCAGCGCGCCAGAAAATCTAGCAAGCTCCCCCTGCGTCGCCTATCACGCGATCCGGAATTCCGATACGTCACGAATTATCCCGCACCCGGCCGTCGCCACGTCTACTCACGGATGATGGAAGCTTTGCGGGAGGCCAAACAATATGTCTATATAACCACTCCATATTTCGTGCCAACCCATAGATTGATCCGGACCATCAAAGCCGCCGCCGACAGAGGCGTCGATGTTCGATTGATCATACCGGAGCACTCCGACCATTATCCCGCCCTCGATCTCGGCGCTCGCTCTTTCTTTGGGACACTATTCCAGTCTGGCGCGCGCATCTTCCTCTACCCCACGAATGGCGGTGCCATCATCCATTCGAAGACTATGGTCATAGACGGCACTTGGGCGACAGTCGGTTCTATGAATCTAGACTCGGTCAGCCTTCTCTACAACTTCGAAGCCAACTTGATCGTTGAAAATACCGCTTTCATCGAGGAATTATCGGCTCATTTCGTGCGAGATATGAATGCCTCCAAGGAAGTCTCGGTGAATGAATGGCGTAGCCGCTTCTTCGTTGAGCGCATTCCGGAGATATTGATCAAGATGGTTAGGAAGTTCCTTTAAGCTTGCAGATTGGCACATATAATGCTATAAATACTGCCTGTAACGTAATCCAGCAAATTTGGCTATACGCGTCAAAATCAACCATCAGATCAAGGCCCCGGAATTGCGGGTGGTCACTGCCGAAGGCGAGAACCTGGGCGTGATATCTCTTTCCATAGCCTTGGCGGAAGCCCAGAAGCGCGGCTATGATCTCATCGAGATATCGCCGACCGCAGTACCGCCGGTGGCCAAGATAATGGATTATGGCAAGTTTTTGTACGATGAAAAGAAGAAGGTCAAGGTCGCCAAATCGAAGACCGTGACGACGGAGCTCAAGATCATCCAAGTCAAGATCGGCACAGGTGAGCATGACCTAGAATTGAAAGCCAAACGCGTTTCCGAATGGCTGGCCGAAGGCAACCGAGTGAAGATCGACCTATTCCTGGTCGGACGCTCCAAGTATATGGACTTGAATTTCCTTAAAGAAAGGTTAGAGCGCGTCCTCAAGTTGGTCACCTCCGAATACAAGATCGCGCAAGCAGTCACCAAGGGACCGAAGGGATTGACGATAGTTATTGAGAAGAAGTAATTTAATTTCATGAGCATCAAAACCACCAAATCATATACGAAGCGCTTCAAGATCACCAAGAATGGCAAGATCCTCTCGCGCAAAGCCGGACAGAACCATTTCAATGCCAAGGAACGCACCCGCGTGGCCGGAAGGAAGCATGGCATGACCATAGTCCATATGGATAACAAGGCCAGAAGCAGATTTTTAGCCACGAGCAACTAATCACGAGTATTGAGACGATACCTAATTCATAATACTTAATACCTAATACTTACCTACATGACCAGAGTCAAAAAAGCCGTACATGCCCTGAAGAACCGCCGCGCTACCCTCTTGGCCGCCAAGGGCTTCCGCCATCGCCGTTCTACCAACGAGGCCGCCGCCAATGAAGCGTTGATGCACGCCGGCGTCTACGCTTTCGCCCACCGCCGCGACAAGAAAGGCGATTTCCGCCGCCTCTGGAACGTCAAGATCAACGCCGCTCTCCGCCCGCTCGGTTTCTCATATTCCAAATTCATGGGCGCGGCCAAGAAGAAGAGCATCGCTCTGGATCGCAAATCTTTGGCTCATCTAGCTGAATTCAAACCTGATACTTTCAAGAAGGTCGTTGAGATGGTCAAGTAGGGGTGGACATGATAACATAACTCTGGGAATTAGGGAGTTTTTTCATAGATGGTCCGCCACTGTTTGGCGTACCGTGACCTGGGGGCATGCAGACTCCCAGGTCATTTATTTTTTCAAAAAAGAATTGGGTGCATCGTAGCGGTGAAGATGGATATGGCGTAGCGACGGTGGATAAAAGGGTGATAACTTAGCTGCCCAGCTGGGTGGAGAAGTGATTTCGAGCAGAGATTTTCATTGACAGGAATGTTGTAATTTGTTGTGAAATGATGAGAAAAGATGGCTCTGTTAAGTCGTTGATAAAAACACGCAAATCAATTTGTGTACATAAAAAACTCTGCTCCCAGAGACATCCTACAGCCGATGAATGCAGAACCGCTGAACGACTACTTCCATCTCACAACTCATAGACCTTCCCCCTTTCCGGCATGATGGCTTTCACACCTAATTCATCATTGATTCTTTGCGCTAGATGCATCGAAGCGCCGGGTTCACCCATGACAGTGAAAACCTGTTTCAGCTTGGCATTTCCCGCTTCATCGCCAGCCGTCGAAACAAACTGGACCAAATGATCGCCGTCCTTATGAGCGGAGAAACCATAGAGCGTCTCGATCTTGGCTTTTACTTTAATAGTTTCATGATGGATATGGACTTTCTTGGCGCCATCGGCTAATTGCCGACCCAAGGAACCGGCGGTCTGGTAGCCGACTAGGAGGATGGTGCTTTTGGCATCAGGTAAATATTGCGCTTCATGACCTACGACGCGCCCACCAATGGACATGCCGGATCCGGCTAGAATTATTTTCGGGCCTCTAGCGTTATCAATGTCACGCGCCTGATTCTGGGACAAAGTGTATTCCAGCTTGGGGAACTTGAATATGTCGTCGCCGCGAGCGATCTGTGCTTTGACGGCGTCGTTGAATAGGTCCTCGTGGGCTTTGTAAATGTCGGTGGCCTTGATGGCCATGGGAGAATCGACGAAGACGGGAATGGAGGGAATGAGCTTCTTCTCCACCATATTGTTGAGCTCGTAAAGCAAGACTTGGGTTCGGTCTATGGAAAAGGCCGGAATGACCAGCGTGCCGCCTCGAGCTATGGTCTCATCGATGACTTGCTTGAATTTGTTGGTCCGCCCTTCCCTGCTTTCATGATTACGGTCGCCATAGACGCTTTCCATGACAAGATAATCGACATCGCCGACGGCTTCGGTGTCCCTCAATAACGGCGCGGGCGAATTTCCGAGGTCGCCGGTGAAGAGGATCTTCATTGTGGCGCGCCCTTTTCGCGCGTCAGCATTAATAGTAATTTCAATCATCGCCGAACCAAGGATATGTCCGGCGTCTTTCAGGAAGATAGAAACTTCGTCATTCACCTTGAATGGCTGGTGATATTCGATGGTCTTCCAGAGAGGAAAGACTGCTTGAACGTCAGCTGCTACGTAAAGCGGCGATGTACCTTCGCGCTTGGCTTCTTCGGCAAGAATGGCCACAGCGTCAGTGAGGACCAGCTCGGCCAATTCTTTGGTCTCCGGCGTCGAGTAGATGGGTCCCTTGTAGCCGTCTTTGACGAGCTTGGGTATGCGTCCGACATGGTCAAGATGGGCGTGAGTTATGAAAAGCGCGGTGATCGACGAGAGGTCATACGGGAAGATCTCATGATTTTCCTCCATAGCGACTTTCTCGCCTTGAACCAAGCCGCAGTCGACCAGGATCTTGGCGCCTCCGAGAGTTTCCAACAAAAAATTGGCTCCGGTTACGGTGCCGACTCCTGTGCAGAAAGTTATGGTCGGTGAGTTATTCATGAGCGCCAGTAATTATACGTGAGATCCCTCGCAATAGAAAACGCCTGCCATGATGATTCGCGAGAATCGGCAGACGTTATCTATAGATCGCAAGAGTATAATCCCTAGACTTTAGGGGGGTTACCTCACCTTCAACACCAAGATGTAAAGGAATTCGAACAGCTTCACCTGTTCATCGGTGGCCCAAAAATATTGGAATTGTGGAATTTACTCTTGCAACCTGTATTCATTTTATTCCTCTCATTTCGAAGCGCAAGAGGGACAAGACGTTGGAACATCTTTTTGCCAGCGCCGACAAGTTTATGTTTTGAAGATTTTTGTGTAACAAATCACGACTAGAGGATCCCTTCGAGCCTGGCGCCATAAATGATCTGTTCGACCAAGAGTTTGTATTCAAAGATCTCATTCTTGGCGAACCAGTGCGGGATCTCATTGTCGGCTTCCTTGGGCGAGCCGGAAGCATGGATGATATTGCGGACAGAGCGCTTGTCGGCGTCGCTCATGGCGTATGAATCGATGGCATAGTCGCCGCGAATGGTTCCGACATCGGCAGAGGCCCTGGGCTCGGTGCCGCCAGTCAACTTGCGGACGATCTCCACGGCATGGGCGCCTTCCCAGACCATGGCCACTACCGGCCCGCTGGTCAGATAATCTATGAGGGTCTTGAGGATTATGCCTGTAACGACCTTGGGATCTTGGCTAATTGGGTGTTTGAGTCCTCTGGCTTCATAAGCCTTGATAGTCTTCATTCCGGTTATAACGCGCCATTCGGGGTCCAATGTGTAATGCTTCTCGACCATTTCGGCGGTCGGGATGAGCATCTTAATACCGACCAGCTTCAGGCCGATCTGCTCATATCTTTTGATGACCTCTCCGATAAGGGAGCGTTGGATCCCATCCGGTTTGATGATTACTAACGTGCGTTCATACTTGGGGTGATCGGGCTTATTGGTTTGATTTTTCATATCGGTACAGTATAAGGGTTGGATGCGCGGCGTGCAAGGCGCGTGGTGCAAGTTAATCACTTGAATCCGGATAAATTCGTAAGTGCTACATCCATCGTCCGGGCCCCGGAGAGATAGCATGTCCAATCGCGAGCACTACAGTTGAGTGTAGTCAGATGAAAACGCAAAGGGCGCTACAGTCAAATGAAGTGGGCGGCGAAATCCATTACTTAGCTTGGCACCACTACCCCATCAATAGTAAGTTTCCCTTTCACATCTAGGCCATATACATGAGTTGCATCATGGGCCAAAGTATATCCGCCAGAGCTGTATTGACGATCAATCTCTAATAATCCCTCCCCATTCGACGACGGTGAATCCAACGCGCCTGGTCGGGACGATGTCGAGAGACGAAACAGTGATGGGCTTCTCGAGCGGTTTGTAATCCATGAGCAACCTGATAACGGTCTGTGGCGCGGGAGTTATCTTCATGGGTGAGACCCGGTCGATCTCCGACCTGGAGATGAAGGTGATGAAATAGTAAGGCGCATGCGACAGCTTCGGAACCCAGAATTCCAGGAAGTCCGCCCGCTCCTTCCGGTTCAAACCGTATGCGGATAATTTCTCTTCGAGCATGGAGGCGACTTCTCCCCTACTGACCACGAATCCTTGCTTGGGCGTCACTACGACTCCATCCTTGCCGCCTTCCCAAAACAGATATGGATAGATCTTGCCGCTATTCAGGTCATGTAACGATCCGCTTGGCGAGGCATCGACATTCCAACCATCGCCATATGCCGGATCAGTCGTGAGGAGTCCGCCGATCGGAGCGACTTCAACATGGACTCTCTCCTCCTTCTCCGGATACAGATATATGACAGGCTTGGCCTTTTCGGCTGCAGGAACGACATCGCTCCTCACAAAGGCGACCAGATCTCCCAGTGGGTGCCTCCAGAAGAACATCGGATGCGAGACTATGAAATCGCTATAATTGACTGTATCGACGTATGATCCCTTCTGCGTCGCCTCGTCATATACATAACGCTTGGTCTTTTCGTGCAGACAACTATAGACTTGCGGATATTTCTGCGGATCGACTTCGAAGACCGGGCCACCATTCACAGTCGTGCCTGTCCGAACCAAAGCCGCATTGAACTGCACAGCAGAAATCCCGTCGTAGCAATCCTCCCAACCGTATGCATATTGACCGTAACGATAGCTGGCGACTGATGTTGTACCAACAGTCCACTTGAGCCCTGGAACATCGTTGGCATCCATGAAGTCAGGCTCCGGAGATATCGGGACCGCTTTACCGAAAGGCAGAAGCATGAAATATGACACAGATGGAAATGCCGAAACACTGGAAGGAACAGAGGCGCCTGGCGAGACGGTATTAGTCTTCTTCAATATGGGAAATCCGGACGCGGTCTTGTCTACTTGGACGACGTCGTTCGTGACTGCAGTATAAGGCGACAATTCACCGCGGAACGGGACCGAGAATCGGGTTCGACTGGTGACCGAAGTCAGGTGATCGATAGTTCCGAGCTCCGGCGGAAAGGAGTCCAGAGGCTTTTGCAAGCTGTTGGTAAGGCCGATCGCTTCTTCGGTGTAATAGAATCGCTCGCAACCTTGGACACCGGCAGAGTCATAGCAACGGGTATCCGGGTCATGGATGAATGCTCTATTCCAAGCTATGGGATCGCCAGCGGAGTTAGAAATGAAATATATGTAGCTGAATATTTCGCTTCCCCCTACAGCGATAGAACTTTTGGGGGCGGCAAAGGCCAAGACGTCGCCCTTATATTCGCCGCTATTTATATCTCCGATCTTGAATACCTGGATCGGGTCGTTATAGTAAGGGATCGGCGCAGTCGTTTTCAGGAGGACAGATGAAGCAAGGGGGGTCCAACTGATCGCAGATTGAGAAATGGCTATAGGTTGTTGTCCGGAAACATCCTGGCTCGGCGCTGTTATACCGGAACTCTGGGTAGCTTGCCAGACGATGCCCGCCAAGATCAGTAAGACGATTACTGCCATGACAACGACAGGAGTTTTATTTTTCGCGCCATTCTTCGCACCTTCAGGTGGTTGAGTCGGAATTCCATTCTGACCTATCGGTTGTTGAGTTTGTTGATCCATGATGTGAGCCTAATGTGAATAAAGAGTGAATCCGCTTGTTTTCAGTATATCAGAGGCGATGATACCAGACAATGAATTTCGGTTGGCCACCAGAGAGAGGATCTTTGCCCCATCGGCAGGGTCGGCGATCCCTGCCTCGGCATGATCCAAAGCTGTCGGCACCAGGGTGAATCTCGTCATCGAATCGCCGAACTCGACATTCACGGCCAAGCCGTGTTCAGTGGCGAATGAGAGGCCCTGATCGAAGATGAAATTGCCGAGCGAATAGAATATGGCTTTGTTCTTATAGATCTCAACGGGCTCTACGACGTGAGGGTGACTACCTATCACCAAATCTACCCCGGAGTCGATGAACTTGTGAGCCAACATGATCTGTCTATCATTTTGCGCCTGGTTGTACTCTATCCCCCAGTGCGCGAACAATACGATATATGTGCAATCTGGCCGGATCCTGGTTATCTCTTCTATGGCTGGTGTCGGATCAGGGATATACAAATCATGATACCCTACCAAGCATATATTCTTTCCGTGAATGTCCAGGCTAGTGGAGAGATTCCGATCATTACGAGGAGAACCGAATGAGGCTAGACCGGCGTCGCTAAGATTGCGGACAGTCTGATCGTAACCCGGCTCGCCGAAATCGAGCGCGTGGTTATTGGCCAGGCTGAATGCAGAAAAATCTAGTCTCTTGATCACGCCGGCATATAGCGGATCGGCAGTGAAGCGTAGGATCGAGTAGTCTTTCTCTGAAATTGAAGGATACGTGGTCATGGTCCCCTCGAAATTTCCGATCACAGCATGCGTGCCGAGGAACAGGCGCTCGACCTTCGAGAACAAGGAGTCAGTGCCGTATTTATCGGCATGCTGGGCCACGCCGCGGTCCAACATGATATCACCCACGAAAAGCACGCTTGATGTTCCGGTGGGACTTCCGACATTTCCGGCATTTTCAATGCTTCCGCTACTTCCCGCGATTCCAGGCGCGAAATACCCCGTGATGTAACTAGTAGTCAGGGTTAGGCCAGGATCATTCACAATGTCGGCTGAATTCGCGCTTCCGGTCTGAATGAACATTTGTTGTCCGAAACTTTCCGCCGTTTTCATGACTGTTCGCAAGGTGGGTACGGTATCAATGTCCAGACGAGGCATCGTCTGGTAATCGAATTCCTTTATGGATTGGATTGTCAACCTGTCGTGCGCATCAGCGATGTTCTTGGGCAGATAATGCGACATGTCTATCGTGCCTATGATGGCCGTGGTAGAAAGGTCGAGTCCGGAAAGTTCCTTGGCCAGCGCATCTACTAGTTCGTCAGAAGTTCCATCGCGGATGACGATGGTGGCGATGTTGGCATTTGGAAATGAGCTGGCGACATAAGGGACGATGCCGGTGATCCCGTGCTCGGTGGCGAAGATGCCCTCCTCGACTGACGCTACTCTGTCGCCGACCAGTTTCTCGATGAGCGGACTGGCTGATCCGATATCTCCCATCGGGGTCTTCCATCCCATGCGCGAAATGATGATGGGAGCATTCCCGGCATTCCAATTATTCTGGGTGATGAGGACTACGGTCTTTACTTTGGGATTTGCCGACAAGGCGAATTGTCGAGCCATGAGATACGCGGCCAGGATATGCTGGTTGACGATGAATATGTGAGGCGGTGGTGAAATAGGCTCGGTGCCGCTGAATGCCGCGACTGATTTCGGAAAGAAATCCTTGTTGTCGTAATAATACATGGAGGCATGGAAACTTTTCGTTGGCGAACTATTAGTGTTGATGACATCGGCGCCGTCAGTGCGTGCGACAATGCGCGCTACGATACTCGTGTCTATACGCCAGATCGTAAGCGCGACGAGAGAGCATACGACGAGAAGCGCCGCCAAAAGCAATGATATCTTCTTAGTTCGAGTCACGGGTTTGATGCCATCATTCTACCCGATAATATCAAAAACTGCAGTAGGCAGTAGCTCGAGTTGGATCGGGATGACGATGACGGCAGCCAAAAATAGAGAGCGGGTCAACCAGATGCCCTTCGATTTGAGTCACTACAGTTGAGTGTAGTCAGAGCGACACTGAAGTGCCGCTACAGTCAAATGAAGTGGGCGACGACGGACATGGTACGCCTACAAGGCAAAGCGATTAAGGGCGATCATAATTTGTACCCATACTTCACATTTTCGATGCGTACAAACAGTGATTAAAAAACAGCAGCTCCGCGGGAACGGAACTGCCAGTGTGAAACCGAGGACAAGGTTGCTTGAATGCGAGCCAGTGACGGTCAAACGCCCATATTGCTCGACTCATCGACCAGCCGGCCGGCGGGGTCGAGACACATGTACAGAACGGAGCGATCGATTCGGATGCTTACGGCGTTGCAGATATGAATAGCGCCTACCGATGAAGCTGGGCCGAATCTGACCTCGATTCCGTCTTCGCAAACCTCAACGGAGAGATGGTTTTTGGACGGAGCCCAGACAGCGTCCAGTTTCATGTTCGGCACCAAGACATAGAGGGGTTCCCTCTTGATCGTTGGCCTTTCCACGAGCGAGACGCCGCCGTAAACTTTGTTGGCGAAGACGTGAGTAAGTTCGAACTGAACCTCTCCCATTCCTATCGGGCCGAAGTAGGTCTGCCCAAACAGTTTGAGAAGTCTGGAGACGTGGTGCTTCGGACCCGTGATTTTCGTATCTTTCAGATATTGCATAGACATCTTTTCAGTAGCTAATTGTTATCCAACCCGACTTTGAAAACACGAGTCAATGTTCTCGAAGCCGGATTGGATATTTGTATCAAAGAACTCATTTCTAACGAGATCTCGATGATTAACGCCTGAGGTTATTATAGCAAATTACAATACAAAAGTCAATAAGTGTCCAACATACTACGGACGCTTCAAGAGACACTCCTACGAGCCCCTTATTAAGCCGTCAATATCTCTGCGCCGGACTTGGTGATGACGACGGTGTGTTCGAAGTGAGCGCTCGGTTTGCCGTCAGCGGTGCGGAACGTGTAGCCGTCGGAGTCGAGCTTGACGCGCTTGGTGCCAAGGTTGAACATCGGTTCGATGGCGATGACTAAGCCAGGTTTCAAGATTTCGCCGTGACCAGCTCGGCCGAAATTGGGCACGTAAGGATCTTCGTGCACTGAATAGCCGACGCCGTGGCCGGCAAGCTCTTCGACGACGCCATATCGGAATGGCGCGGCTACCCTCTCGATGGCATTGCCGATATCGCCGATCTTGCGTCCGCCTTTGGCCGCCTTTATTCCGGCCATCATAGCTTTTTTAGTCATCTCCAACAGCTTCTCCAATTCCGGACTTATCTTCCCTACCGGCACGGTGATGGCAGCATCAGTGATGAGGCCTTTGTGGACGAGGCCAAGGTCGAGAGTTACGATGTCGCCTTCTTTGAGGATTTTGTCTGTCTCGTTGGGAATGCCGTGGACGACTTCATCATTGACGGACACACACAAAGCCGCCGGATAAGGACGACTGGCTCCATATGGCGTGTAACCGAGGAAGGCCGCCTTGTCGCCGCCTTCGGCTATGAGTTCGCGGGCGCGGGTTTCCAATTCGCCGGAATGAACGCCGGGTTTGATCATAGCTACCAACTGCCGCAAGATCTCGGCGTGGCGTCGGCCGCCTTCACGCAGGATGACAATGTCTTCTTTGGTCTTGAGAGTGATCATGAACTCACATTACTTCAAAGCCAGAGATTTCACAATGTCTTCATGGATGGCCTCGATGGAGCGCTCGCCATTCACGTTCAAAAACTTGTAAGCCTTGTTATTGCGATAATAATCAATCGTCGGCGCCACGTCAGTCTCGAACCACGATAAGCGGACCTTGATGTCCTCTTCGGTATCGTCCACGCGCTTACGCGTCATAAGCCGCTTGAAGGATTCATCGGAGCTGACTTCGATGTCGATGACCCATGGCATTTCCAACTTGTAAAAAGCAAATATTGATTCAAGTACGCTAGTCTCATGAAGCTTCCGGGGCATTCCGTCAAAGATAAGATGCTCACTGCCGGTATACCGCTCGTTCAGTGCCTTCGCCCATTGATAAACGGAAAGGAATTCCGGCATCAAGCGGCCATTGTCGTAAATATCTTTTGCCAATTTCTGCGTCAGCGTCTGCCCTGTAATGAAATGCCGAAACTCCTCACCGTTCTGGATGTAGAGCGAATTCCGTGAAGGATCTATCGTCTTCAAATGCTTTATGAGCAGTTGCGCCTGCGTTCCCTTACCGCAACCGGAGCGGCCTATGAAGATGAATGATTGGGGGGACATATTCTATATTATAGATGAAACGGCGGATTTTTGCTCTGGTTGACAGTTTTAAGCTAATGAAATAGGCTTCGGTTAGACACATTCAAATAACCAATAACTTAGCTTATGAACGAGATCAAACAGATCATTGATTTGCAGGCATTGTTGGCGGACCAGCGAGTCTTTCAGTCCGTCGTTGACGACAGAACCAGAGAATTGAACAAAGCCAATGAGGTACTCAGTAGCTTCAATAGCAGAGCAAGGCTGGAGATAAAGACCAGTCTGAACTACGGAGCGACAACCGGCGATTCACTGCAGGATGAGATCATCCAATGCTACGGCTTGGATAAACAGGCCATTGATAGGATCATGGCTTTCAATCGGCGCTTGGTCGCCGCCAAGGGAGAAGAACTGCTTATAGCTATTCCCTATGAGATACAATGGAAGCATGGTTCAGAGACTCGGCCGGACGATTTCCATCCATGCTGGGGACGGATATTCGGAACGCTTTCGGGTGAACGTCTTCAAATCGCGACCGGGCCATCGCTGTCGTTGACAATACCTTTCACCCGTCACCTGATCCGAGATTTTGACGGCGAGCCCTGCAAGGTCAAAAATGGACCGGCAGTGTTAGTCGAGAAGCATTATGAGCCAAATCCGATGACCATTCTAAACGAGGTCACCAGAACAGGCCGCATGACTATCCAAGACTACTTGGCGCTAAGCTCGAAAAAATGCGGACGTACCACACTGATTCTGCTAGGAGAAGAAATCACTTGGGAAAACATCGCTAAGATCGATTGCATGGTATCCCCGGAAAATCTCCGGGCGATCCTAAAGACCGCAACCGACGACGAGGTAATCCAGGCTGAGAACATCTGACCACTCGTCCAGTTCGCTCGAGGGACCACATCCGTGGCCCTTTTTTTGTTCTGACTCGAAAAACATTCAATGCCGAATAATAAGTATTCAACTTTACTGTTTCAGCTTCTTAGCCTTTGACAAGAAATTCTCTCCGGAGACTACAGACCTGCCCAATTCTTTCTCAAGCTCTTTCCTGGCCACGCCAGCGATCCTGCCGCCGCGATTGGCGTCTGACTTGAGCTTCGGAACTCCTTTTGATTCTTCTTGGCGACGGATCTCTGTCGTCGACCTTTCGCCAAGCATCGTGAAAATGAGTTCAAAGTCATCCATGTGATCACGCAGATTCTCCCGCTCAAGGCCCTTTAGTTTCTTGTAATCATCGGGCGTCACGCCAAAAGTCGCTTTTGATATTTCAGCCGTCAAAATCTCGTAATCTCTTCGTTCTTGGGCACCCCGCTTTTTCCATTCATCGGTCAGCTCTTCACGGATGGCGATACCGCGCATTCGCTTCTCAATCCAAGAATCCGGATATCCTTTGAGTTTGTACAGGAGGCGAGTCCTCTTCGTGGCAAGTTCGGGATTCTCTATCTCCTGAACGCGCTCATAACCGACCTTTGCCAACCAGCGTTTGAATGGCTCGGCCTTTGGTGACGGAATAGATTGGATAATGCGCAAAATGCCTTCGGTATCGGCACAGTCAGTTTCGTACATTTTCCCATCAGATGACTCTAGTTTCAGTTGTCTACAAATTGTAGATAACTGAATATTACTTTCATCTTGAACCCTGGCCTTCATTGCCGTCCAATAAGCACTAGGTCTGTCGCTGTCTGTTAATGCTGCAACGACATCAACGACCGAAAACCACCATTCATTTTGATAAATGGTCTTGCGCACCTGTTTCTTCTTGAAGATGGCGATCTTCGTTATGGCTTCCATGAGACAATCATCTCACTTCAAAGAGAAAAATCAATATTGACTACTATAGATATCAATTTTTAATACTCCCTCATCGCCACTTGCGCATCTATCTTCTTCAAGAGATCGAGAACAACGGAAACAACGATGAGGAGAGCGGTGCCGCCGACGGCGAAAGATTGGGTCTGATCGGGAGAGAAACCTTGGACGATGAGAGGCAGGATGGCGATGGCGCCGAGGAAGAGCGCGCCGACCAGAGTGATGCGGGTGACGATGGCGGCCAGATGCTCCTGGGTATGCTCGCCGGGGCGGACGCCGGGAATGAAGGCGCCGGAGCGCTGGAGATTCTCGGAGATCATCTTTGGATCAAAAGTCACGGCTGTGTAGAAGTAAGTGAAAAGGACGACCATGACAAAGTAAAGGATACCGTAGGTCCAGGAAGGCGGCGTCAAAAGGACAGCCAGTGAAGACGACCAGGAAGCGATGAGCGGATAGGTAGCCCATTTGGCCAGCGCGTGGAAGATGAGCTGGGGGAACAAAAGTATCGAAAGAGCGAAGATGATGGGGATGACGCCGGACTGATTGAGGCGCAGAGGAAGATATGTGGAAGCGCCGCCGTAGACTTTGTTGCCGCGGACTTGCTTGGCATAGGTGACCGGAACGGAACGCTCGGCTTCGGTGACATAAACTACGGCCGCGACGGCCAGGATAGCGACGATGAGAACGCCGATGTAGAATGGCAGGTCAGATGAGCCGCCAGCTGATAGCTTCTGGTAATTCTGGGCTAGCCCGACAGGCAACCTGGAGACGATACCGGCGAAGATGATGAGACTGACGCCGTTCCCGATGCCGAATTCGGAGATGAGCTCGCCGATCCACATGAGCAGGATCGAACCGGCGCTGACGACTATGACGTTGGCCGTAAATGAAAAAGTCGATATATGCGGCAGGATATTCTGTGACTGCAGGAGGATGAGAAAGCCGATGGCCTGGACGATGGCCAGCGGCGCACCGAGGATGCGAGAGTATTGTGAAAGTTTCAAACGACCGGCCTCCCCTTCTTCATTCATGAGCGCCTTCCAGCTCGGGAACATCATGGTCAAAAGCTGGATGATGATGGAAGCGGTGATGAATGGTCCGACGCCGAGCATAACAATCGAGAGATTGGAAAGACCACTACCGGAGACGATGTTCAGGAACCCGAACAGCTGGCTCGATGAGAGGAGCTTGGCTAGATTGGCTGGATCGACACCGGGAATAGGGATGGTCGCCAGCAAGCGGAAAAGAATCAAGGCCAGAATAGTGAAGCCGATCCTCTTGCGCAAGATCGGATCCTTGAAGGCGATGCGGATTTTTTCGAAAAAGTTTTGCATGTGATTTATTGCGGTTCGTTGGCGGGTAGATGCGCGGCTGTTTCTTAAGTTTACGCCTTTACCTGCTCTTTGTCTTTATTGGCTGGTTTCTCCGGCTTACCGGCCTTCTTTGACTTTGCCTCAACCGGCTTTTCTGACTTCGCAGGCTTCGGAGCTTTGGGTTTCTTCGGAGCGGCGGCGCGCTTGGCTTGGGCTTCGGTCGGCGCTTTGACTAGGATGCGTGAAGCTACTGGCGTGATAGAACCGCCAGCCTTCTCGATCTTGGCCTTGGCTGATGAGGAGACGAAACAACCGGAGAACTTCAGGGCTTTGGTCAGTTCGCCATCGCCAAGGATCTTCACTAGCGGAACATTCCCGGACCAGGTTTTTATCAATCCTTTTTCGATGAGGATGGTCGGCGTGATGAGCTCATTAGCGGCGAAAACTCCTTCAAGTATGGAAAGATTGACGACGACCGGCTTCTCCTGGAAACCCTTGTTCTGGTTGACGCCGCGACCGCGGAGCTTGGGGAGCTTCTTGATGATGTCGCGCCATTCAGGACGGCGCTTGTTGCCGGCACGGGCGCTCTGGCCTTTGCCGCCACGGCCGGATGTCTTGCCGCGCTTTCCCCCGCGCGCCACGATCATGCGCTTCATGTTGGGGTGATTTCGTTTTAGTTGGTGGGTTTGCATATTTGTAATCTTAAATATCGAATCTCAAATCTTAAATCTTTTCAGGTTGTTCCTTATTCGGACGAAGCGCCGATCTCGGCATCTTGGAAAGATTCTTAAGAGCTTCGATGGCCGCTCTGGCGTTGTTGAGGCGATTCTTGCTGCCTGACAAGAACTTGGCGCAAACATCCTTGATGCCGGCCAATTCGATGACGGCGCGGGCCGAGCTACCAGCCACCACACCGCTTCCGCGAGCTGGGAAGATCTTGATGATGGCGCTGCCGTACTTGCCTTCGACTGCATGCGGAATGACCATCTGTGCTGATAGGGGGACTTTGATGAGATGCTTCTTGGCTTCACGGGTGGCTTTCTCGACGGCACCAGCTGTGTCGCCGCCTTTCCCTAGACCAACGCCGACACGGCCCTTGTGATCGCCGGCTACCACTGCCACGCTGAAGTTCATGCGTCGTCCGCCGGAAGTCACGCGAGTGACACGACGGATGTCAATGATCTTTGAATCGAATTCCGGCTTGACACGATCACGGCTATCGCCGCGTCCGCCGCGAGGACCGCCTCTTCCCTGTGAACCGCCACGGTTTTGAGGGCCTGATCCGCTCCGACTGCCGCGCCTAGCCGGATCGCCGCGCATCTTGCGCCCCGGTGTGATTTTGTTGGCAGTGACCGCCGGAGATCCGGCGACAGGTGCTTCGACGGCCGGTTCGACCGCCTCGACGATCGCTCCGACAACGGCCTCCACGTCAACGCCGGTGGCCGGCACCTTGACTTCGTTATTGAGTTTTATTTCTTTGGCTGGCATTATATTTAAAATTAAAATTCCAAACCGCCTTCCCTTGCCGCGTCTGCGACCATCTTGATCTTCCCGGCATAGAGGTAGCCACCGCGGTCAAAGACGATCTTCCCTATCTTGGCGGCTTTGGCCTTCTTGGCGATCTCCACTCCCAATTCCTTGGCGCGCTCCACCGGGGTCTTGCCTTGGGACTTGCGCGAATCAGACGCCACCAGGGTCGCTCCCTTGTCATCGTCGATGACCTGGGCGTAGATATATTTGTGCGACTTGAAGACCGCCAGACGAGGCCGCTCGGCCGTGCCATGGATCTTGGCGCGGATGCGGGCTTTCCGACGAGCGAAGATGTGTTGTTTTTTTTCTAGGATTTTCATGATTTGTGTTTGTGTTTACTCCTGGCTTCAAGCTCCTGGCTCCCTGCGATTACGCTGCCTTCTTGCCCTGCTTCCTACGGATGACTTCATCCGAATATCGAATACCCTTGCCGAGATACGGCTCCGGCTTTTTCACAGCGCGCACCACAGCGGCGAACTGTCCGACCTTCTCGCAGTCGATACCTGAAATGTTGATGTTGCTCTTCTCGCAGGCGACTTTGAGGTCGGCCGGGATCGGCAAGATGACTTGGTGCGAGAATCCGACGTTAAGTATCAGGTCCTTGCCTTTGACGTCGGCTTTGTAACCGATACCTTCGATGATGAGCTTCTTCTCGTAAGGTTTGTTGACGCCAGCGATCATGTTCTTAATATGCGAAGCGTAAGTGCCCCAAAGAGCGTTCGACTGGAGATTCTTGAAGGCTTGGGTCAGAGTGACCGTGCCGTTCTCGATGACCACTTTGATGTGCGGCTTGAAATCCTTGGTCAGAGTCCCCAAGGGGCCTTTGACCGTCATAACGCCGCCTGAATAGCTAGCTTCAGTTTTGGGCGGCAATACAATGGGTTTTTTGGCGATTCTTGACATATTATTACCAGATCTTAAACAGGACTTCTCCGCCGACCTTCATCTTCTTGGCATCCTGGTCTACCAGTACGCCTTTAGGCGTGGAGAAAAAGGTGTTGCCGAAACCACTTCGGTACGTGCGGATATCGGTGGATTTTTGATACATACGGCGCGAAGGCTTGGAAATCCGTTCGACACCATGGATACGTGCGCCGACCACATCGAAACGGATGAGTCCGAGCACGAGCTCGCGAGTGAATGGCTTGCCTTTCTTCTCGACCGAACTCACATAACCGGCCTTCTTCAAAGCATGCGCGACATTCTCGCCGAACTTCGAATAGGTGACCGACACCGAAGACTTGCCGGCAAAGCTAGCGTTCTGCAATCTGATGATGAGGTCTGAAATGGGGTCGGTTACCATGATGATTTTTTGATGCCTGGAATGACTCCTTCATTGGCGAATTCGCGGAAGCAGATACGACACAAATCAAAGTCCCTCATGTAGCCGTGCTTGCGGCCGCAACGGAAACAACGTCGAACGACGCGCGATTTGAATTTCGGCTTCTTCTGCGAACGGGCGATGACTGATGTTTTGGCCATTAAAATTAGATTGGTTAGTCCTTTCCTATCAATCCTAGTGGGATTCAAAGGGAGATCGGGCTTCCAATCGCTATTTCCTCATTCATATCCCCGTTTTGCAGGGTATTTAAAGGTAGTAGGATAGTAGCAAAAGACCGGATAAAAAACAAGCCGCGATTTGAAACCGCGGCATGAACTCGTATTGCACCATTCCTAGTCCCGTTCCTGCCACAGTTCAGGATTGTAGGCCGGATGGGAATCCCATGAAACCCCCAGCCGCTCGAAATCAGAACGGGAAGGGGCATCTTGCCAACTCGGCTCCTCGACGATCGACGTTGGCGATTGTATTGAGCTCGGACTCATACCGGTTAAAACTGCAGGTGTGAAGTTCCGGCAATTTCCGGATCTCAAGCAGAATCTTGCTTCCATAGTGGGTCTTCCTTTGGTTTTGGTTTGTTTGTGCTACTTCAGGTTTGTTCAAACATGCCACATCCAAACTTAAAAGTCCATAGAACCTTTTCGACACTATTTCTTGGCCTCTTCCCTTTTGAGCGGCAATCCCAGATGTTCGAGGAATGCTAGTGTAGCTTTCTTGTCATTAGAAGTGGTGACGATAGTGATGGCGAATCCAAAGACATCCTTCAAGTCTTCGTCGGAAGTCTCCGGGAAGATGGTGTGCTCCTTGATGCCGAGAGTATAGTTGCCCATAGCGTCCACGGAGTCCCTAGAAAGCCCGCGGAAGTCCTTGGTGCGGGGCAGAGCTACATGGATGAGACGGTCGAGAAATTCGCTCATACGTTTGCCGCGAAGAGTGATCTGGTATCCGACCGGGTCACCCAGACGAGTCTTGAAGGTGGCGATGGCCTTCTTGGTCACTTTGGTAGCCGGCTTCTGGCCGGTGATCTTGGCCAGGCGATCGGCGATGAGCTCGATCTTCTTCTTGTCTTTGACTGAACCAAAGCCACTGGAAATGACGACTTTGGTGAGCCGCGGAGTCTGCATGGGATTCACCATGTTCAAAGGAGCCTTCAATGCGGCGTAGGAGTCTTTAGTTAATTCTGAAACGGTTTTGTAAGCCATGTTATTTATTCGATTTTTGCAACCTTGGACGCGTGCATCGGCATCGCTCTCTCGACGACCTGTCCCTTCTGGCCTTCGCGGGTGGCGCGCTGATGCTTTTTGATCATATTCATGCCATCGATGACGACTTTGTTCTCTGCCGGAAATGCCTTGACGATCTTACCCGTCTTACCCTTGTCGTCGCCTGAAAGTATTTTGACTGTGTCGCCTTTTTTTACGTGCATGTTGATATGTTAAATCTTAAAAATCAAATCTCAAATCTAAACGATTTCTGGGGCGCGCGATGCGATAGTCTTGAATCCGGCTTCACCGACTTCACGAGGAATCGGACCGAAGATACGGCCAGCAATGGGCTCCTTCTTGTCCTTCTCGATGATGACCACGGCGTTCTCGTCGAAGCGGACGTACGATCCGTCCTTACGGCGCACCGGCTTGGTCTGGCGGACGACTACGGCATGAAGGATGTCTTTCTTTTTGACAGCCTTGCGCGGCTCGGCTTTCTGAACCGAGAGCACCACGACCTCGCCCAATTCCGCATAGCGCTTCCTGGTCGCGCCGAGCACCTTGAAGACGCGTCCGATCTTGGCGCCGGAATTGTCTGCTATTTTGACTATTGAGCGTGGTTGGATCATGTTATGCGATTACTTTAAATGCCTTATTCCTTGAAATCGGCCTGCAGGCTTCGATGGTGGCCTTGTCTCCGATCTTCTTGGTATTGCCTGGATCGTGCGCCTGGAGCCTGGTCCGCAGGTTCATGAACTTG
Organism: Candidatus Tayloriibacteriota bacterium; assembly: GCA_003170325.1. Classification (GTDB taxonomy): domain Bacteria; phylum Patescibacteriota; class Minisyncoccia; order Phycocordibacterales; family PALSA-1337; genus C7867-002. Next base: position 4,894 of record PMZP01000073.1, on the reverse strand, counting down.
TGATACTTCTTGTGCTTCACATAGCGCGCGATCAAGACCACACAGGTGTCTTTCATCTTGTCGGAAACGACCACACCGGAAAATGTCTGGGGCTTTGCTGTTGCCGTCTTGGCGTCTTGCTTGGCGGCCATGGCCGGAGGATTGGCGTTGGCGCTCATGTTCTTTTCGGCTGTTTTGGTGGTTGGCATCTGAGTTTCGATATTACTTGAATCAACGAGAAAAGTCCAGAATTAGCGGCTTTTTGATGCCAATGCGTTCATGGCTGTCATTATGCGGGCGATATCTTTGCGGACCGTGCTCCCCTCTTTGACGTTCTTGGTCTTGGCGCCGGCGGCTCCAAATCGGAAGACGCGCAGAGCCTCGCGCTTCTCATTCAAGAGCTTCGTTAGGTCGGCCTGGGTCTTATTTGTGATTTCTTTCATTTTCATGGCGATGACGTAAAAAGAATATAAAAGGCTCCGGAGAGCTGCGTGGCCATCGTACCAAAGCAACTTGACAAAGTCAATGAAAGGCCTATGATTATTGTTAAGCAATATAAATCCCCATGCGCCCGGCGCTCCGTAAGGTTCACCACGTGTTAAGGCTCATGGGGTTTTGCATGGCTGGATTTCTTAAATCGTTCAACGCACCTTCGTATATTATCTTTTCTCGAATCATTACGAAAAATTCATCATTTTCATTCTCGTACTTTTGATAACTCGCCCAACTGATAAAATCAGCTATTTGCAGACCTTTCTCCGTGTAAGATGGTCGCACATCAATGTGTATTTTGACATTAAACATCGATTCAGAGTAACTTTTGAGACAATCGACGAACTTCGTATTTATCTCGCGACTTGTTTCATGCCTATCGGCAATTACAAAGGCCTTTTCACCAGCCAAAATCTTTTGCGCCACGATGACTTTTTCGAGCAGTTGGAGTGCGATATTGTTATATAAATGATGCACGTCCTTTCGCATTTCATTACGGATCTTCTTTTTATCAACGCATATATTGAACACTGATACATCTAACCGATTTATTAAATTGAATACTTTGCGACGTGTTTGATCTGATTCTCTAAAAGCGTGTAATTCGCCCGAGCGTTTTCTTCCAGTTTGTCTGAATTCACGAAATATTTTTCTCACTATCCTTTCAATCGGTTCCTTCCTTTCGGAATAAAGCATGGCCATTACAAAATACCTAGAAGTCTTTCTCTTCCTGAAATCGAATCCCAAATCCCCGCTTTCGTCGATAAATATGTACGCCATGAATGTTAGAAACGCACTGATTCCGGTAAACAAAAAAGGCCGAACGGGTTGGCCGAGCGGCCGAGGTTACAGATGAATTGTATCAAGAGAAAGTGGAAATGCAAGCAACTGCGCTTTCAATTGTAATTTGTTATACTTTTCGTAATGAACGAAGCCTCAGTAGAAATCAACGAGAAAGAGCTGCGCGAAAAACAAGCAGATAAGATCATCGATTTCCTTAATAAAATCCATGCATTTGAATATACTCAGAAACTGCTGCATGATCCGGAACTAAAGAACGAGTTATCTTTTGAAAATTTCAAGGAATTTCTGATAAGAATCAACGGAATCGCTCGAGATATCCCAATCAGCGGACGATCGACAGACGGTAACACCGTTTATTTAAGCGGATTCGATGAGGCTTTAGTGCCAATGCATGAACAAAAAGAAGAAATCCTAGAAGATGCGTTTGATTCTTTAGATAAGATTCAACCAGGTGATGAGGCTTATATGCTTCCGGCTGTTATAAATGCGGTGCACCTTTTTGCAGACGGAAACGGAAGGACAAGCAGAATCATGCATACGTTACTGCAATCAAAAAATGAAGAGGAGTTCGAACGCAATCTGCGATTAGCAGTTGGCTATGAGGGTAGGTATAACACATCTGATATCAATCCAGGCCTTGTAAGAGTCGATATAGAGAAAATCATACTTATGAGACATGGGATACAATTTGAGGACGATAAGCAATACTCGCCAATATTCCCCGAAGGCTTTGGCCATCTCTTCGCAAGCATTGAAGAACCAACCTCGCCAAAGGCGATGCAGTTCATGAAGATACGAAAAATAGACCAACCGTATTGCTTCGTAAGTTCTTACGAGTACCTGAAGAAAAAAGATCTTCTTTCCAGGGTAACTATGGAAACGCCGAGCGGCATCGCTTTATCTCCGCTCAAAATGGAAAAAGAGTTGCCTGAGAGTGACTGGGACGAGATTATCAATAATTACTATCAACTCAAGAAAGAAGAAGTCGAAATTCTCATTGATTCATTCATCGTCCCTCACGAGTACAAAAATCTCGACGGATCCATGGATCTGCGAGACTATTTTATAAAAGAGATACTTAAAAGATTAGAAGAAAATCGGCAATAAAACAGCTATCAGTCTCTGCCCTACCTGCTGACCACCCTGCTCTTGACCGGCAACTTTGTCCCTGCTTTGCGCAAAGCTTCATGGGCGATGGTCGGTTCGACGCCATCGATCTCGAAGAGGATGCGGCCAGGCTTGACCTCGGCGATGAATCCTACTGGATCACCCTTACCCTTTCCCATCTTTACTTCGGCAGGCTTCTGCGTGAATGGGTGATCGGGGAAGATGCGGATCCAGACTTTGCCGGACTTCGAGGCGTAACGGGACATGACTTTACGAGCCGCTTCGATCTGGTTGGAAGTGATGCGAGCGTACTTCATGGCTTTCAAACCAAAAGAACCGAAGGCCAGGTCGATGCCGCGCGTCTCTACGTGAGCCGCCTCCTTCTCCGGGTGCGTGCGCATAGTGAACCACTTGCGATGTTTTACTTTTTTGGGGAATAACATGGTATTTTATTAAAAATCTCGGCGTTGGAATGTGCTTGATGGTTATTTAGCCTGGTCTTTTTTGAAGATCTCACCCTTGTAGATCCAGACCTTGATGCCGATATCTCCGTAGGTCATGTGCGCCTTCTCACGAGCGAAATCGATGTCGGCGCGCAGAGTCTGCAAAGGTATTTGACCTTTCTTGAGCTCTTCGGAGCGGGCGATCTCGGCGCCGCCCAAGCGGCCTCCCAAGCGGATGCGGATGCCTTTGACGTCGCGATTGGCCATGACTTTCTCGATGGTCTGCTTCATGACGCGGCGGAACGGCAAACGCTTCTCTAGAGATTCGGCCACCATCATGCCGACGATGCTGGCGTTGGATTCGGGACTGCGGACTTCTTCGATGTCTATTTTGAGCTCCTGGGTGCCCAAGTCGACCTTGGCGTCGTGCAAAAGGCGCAGGATCTTGGCGCGGAGCTTGACCACGCCGTCGCCAGCCTTGCCGATGAGCAATCCCGGACGTGAAGTCTTGATGATCACGCGGAGGACTTTCTGATTGCGCTCTATATCTATGCCGCCGACGTAGTTGGCGCGCAATTCCTTCTGCAGGAATTCACGGATGGAGAGGTCCCCCTTCAAAGACGTGCGGTACGCCTTATCCGAAGAGAACCAGCGGCTCTTCCAGTCGCGGATGATTCCCAGTCTATGTGAATATGGATGGACGGTGTGAGACATGATGATTATTTGGCGGCTTTGGCCGGCTTGTCGGCGGTCTTAGGCACTGCTACGACCTTCGGAGCTTTCGGCGTACGCGGCGCTAAAACAATGCTCACATGGCTGCTCCTCTTCTTGATCGGGTGGGCGGAACCACGGGAAACCGGGCGATGGCGCTTCAAAGTGACGCCTTGGTCGACACGGATCTCCTGCACGTACAGGCTTTCCTTCTCTATCTTGTGGTTGTGCAGAGCGTTAGCGATAGCCGAATCTAGCAAGTCACTCAAAGGGCCTTTGGCCTTCTTCAATGCGGCGCTCAAGATGTTCTTGGCATCCATGACATTCTTTCCGCGGATCATGTCAGCCACCAAGCGGACCTTGCGGGGAGAGATGCGGTAATTTTTAAGCGAGGCGGTTATCATGTATGAAAAGATTATTTCTTCGGCGCGGCGGTCGTAGCGGCTTCCTTAGCGGATTTGGCGGCGGCCATCTCGGCTTCCTTGGCCTTCATCTCGATCTCCTTCTGCATCTTGCCTCCATGGCGCACGAACTTGCGCGTCGGCGAGAATTCACCAAGGCGGTGCCCGACCATATCTTCGGTAACGAAAACGTCCACATGGATCTTGCCATTGTGGACGCCGAATGTGAAACCGACCATTTCCGGAGAGATCTGCGAGCGGCGGGCCCAGGTCTTAATGGTGCCCAAAGCCGCCGGCTTCTTCCCGGCGATCTTCTTCATGAGATTCTCGTCCACGTATGGACCTTTTTTGAGCGATCGAGACATTGTTTGGTTGCCGTTTTGCCCTTGAATCATCGCTTCAGAAACAAAAATGGAAGCTCTATCTTCCATTCGTGCTAACGACGATGAAAATTGGCTCAACTGAGCGTGGTTGCATGTTAACAGAGCCGTCGTTTGAAGTCAATGGTCTGAGACCAATTCGCCCCATGAGGTTGTGCCGGCAAATCTTCATGCCATTTTGAGACTTTCTTTATCCTATCTTTAACCTTTCTTTATTCCTTTTTGAACCTTTATTCATCAGTTCTTCATTTCGGTTTGATAGGCTACGTACATGCAGGTAAAAATCAATGACGACGTCAAAGACTTCCTAGCAGGCTTGGAACCAATGCAAAAACCTCGAGTACGCAGGTGTATAAGCCTGTTGGAAGACTATGGACATATGCTAAGAATGCCCTTCAGTCGGAACATTCTGCCGGGAATTTTCGAGCTAAGGATTACTGGAGCCGTTAATATTAGACTTGTATTTGTTTATCATAATAATGCGGCACATATATTCTATGCGTTCATAAAGAAAACAAATGAAATAAGCTCCACTGACATGAATAGTATTTTATTAAAATGTAAACACTTGCAATTA
>PMZP01000032.1 GCA_003170325.1 Candidatus Tayloriibacteriota bacterium | reverse complement strand
TAGAAAGCGATGTTTGTTGAAGAATTGATTGAATTTCTTATATATTTATCCATGCGCCACTTTCTACCTTTCCCTTTGTTCAGATTTCGAAAAAATGGAGTCAGTGAATGACAATTTGGACAGAGCAATCTTAGATTGTTCTCAACACTATTCAAAGAATCGCCGTCAATATGATCTACTTCAAGCGGTACACGCCCCGTTATAGGATTTCGTTGGTTCCATCCACAAAGTGAGCATTTCTCGCCGTAATGCTTCAGTAGGTATCTTCGTAAATGACCTGACATAGCTTTAACATTAATCCCTATAGTTCCGTTCACTTTTCCCTTCCTCCAATCATCTATAAATAGGTCATGTTTATGATCTATCTGGCATCGATTGGAACAATACTTAATCTTGTAACGGGTATTGAGAATCTTTTGGCAATATGTACATGTTCTGTTCATATTTGTAAAAAGCTCCTATGAGGGCAGAGTTAATCTGATAATCTGAGCCGCCTCCCAGATTCGAACTGGGGATCTTCCCATTACAAGTGGGTTGCTCTACCATCTGAGCTAAGGCGGCGCGTGTTTATACTAGCAAATTAGAGCAAATCTTGCTAAATACCATGATCGCCGAATATCCATGAATAAAAAAGCAGATGACCGTTTAGAGTCTCTGCTGTCCATTGGGATGTCTACCGGAGATGCGTGTCACGAGTTACACCGAGTTTTTAGATGTCGCAGGATGCCTGAATCCTGACGACACTCAAGGAGATGCCTCTTATTAGCGTAGATCTTTGCCCGCAAATCACCACTACTTGGTTGCTGCTTGGCAAACTCAACCGCGCAAGCATAAAGCAAATCAGCGACAAATTCTTGGCCGTCTAGTCGGTGCTTTGCTTTGATCCAGCTTAGGTATTTGAGATTATCATCTGGCGGCTCCATAACGCCCGGCTTGAGAAGGATCGTTCCCGGTCCAAACCTTTTTCGGAGGTCGTCGGCGACTATGCCCTTGTCAGTCATATTGGGTATGAAGACACCGAGCGTATCCATTACGCCAGAAAACGAGCTCTCGAAGCCTGCTAGGCTGTCCCGTTGAAGATCGTAATATCCCAGTTTGGATTCGTCGACGAGGCTGCTTTGTAGCAGAGCGCCTTCTTGCCTGGCGTGCCAGTAGTCAAAACGAGTGTTCTTTGCTACGCACCCGAAGACTGAACCATTCGTGTTCATGTGACGCGTTAACGGATGTTTACGGCTTTCGGAGATGTCGATATACACGTCGCCCTTGCAACTTATAATTATGCTCATATTATTTATAGATCTGTGTCTAGAATCAGACTATAACATTAATCCAAATTGTCAACACATTAAATTTGACATCTACTTAAACAATAAAACCGGTCTTACCGGCTTATATTTTCGCAGATGATCTTAAAACGGTTCTCACTTATCCGAAATCCTCCTCAAATAGAAGGATGCGCTATGTGGAGTGATCTCGCCGCGGCCGCGGACAGCGTCGATGACTTTACGTGAATGAGGATTGGAAAGGGCACGATCCTTGAGTTCGACATAGATATTGCGCACTCGCAGAAGTACGTGGAATGCTATCCACTGCGCTATGGCGATGAATGAATGCTTGTTCACATAGGAAGTGCCCTGCTTCATGGCCGAGAATATCGAGTGAAAAAGATGGTCGCTTCCCTGTCCAAGGCGCGAAACAACTGTGGCCTTGCCGGAATTGACTTCATATCGCTTCAAAAGCACCATGACTATGATGCCAAGGAATGAGAGATAGAAAGCTATGATGAGTGAATACATGGATTTATTAGTTATTCTAAAACTTTGAATCGGATGAATCTGCCGACGCCGATCTTTTCGCCGAACTTTTGACCAGCTTGGTCGATGAGCCCTTGGATGGTCACTTCGTTGTTTTTGATGAAAGGCTGATCCAGAAGGACCATCTCGCCAAAATATGCGTTGAGCTTGCCTTCGAGAATGGTATTCCGAACCGCTTCCGGCTTGCCTTTCACCTCGGCTTCGAAGACCTCGCGGGCGGCTTTCTTGTCTGCTTCCATTATATCATCCTTTTTCAGAAATTTGGGGTTTGTGGCGGTCGCATGCATGGCGATATCACGCGCCAAAGCCTTAAATTCATCGTTATTAGCCACAAAATCGCTTTCACAGTCGAGTTCCACCATAGTGCCGACGGTACCGTTGGAGTGGACATACGCCTGAATAGTGCCGGCATGGAAAGTCCGACTGCCCTTCTTGACTGAAAGATCGCCGCTTTTCTTGCGCAAGATGACTATAGCTTTCTCCATATCGCCGCCGGCTTCTTCCAGAGCCTTCTTGCATTGCATGATGGAAATGCCCGTCTGTTCACGGAGCTCTTTGATTTGCTCAGTGGCTATGGTGACTGATGGAGCGTTATTCTTTTTATTCATGGGAATTTGCTTGTTTGGTGAAATTTGCTTGCTTGGTTTTGTTAATCGAGAAGCGGCAGCCTCCTCATCCTCATACAATAATGAAGGGACGATTGGACCTATCATTGGATTTAGGCAGTCTTCTCTGCCACGGGAGCCGCAGACTTTCCTTTCTGGTATGTCGAAGAGATCTCGCCGATGAAGAACTGGATGCTGGCCTTGGCGGCGTCATTGCCGACGATCGGATAGGCGATCTTCCCGATATCGCAATCGGAGCTGGCCAGGGCGATGACCGGGATATTGAAATCGGCCGCCTCTTTGACGGCGCTCTTTTCGTGGCGCGGATCTATGACGAACATGGCGTCCGGCGTCTTCTTCAATGAGACTATGCCGAGGAACATCTTCTCGAGCGATGCGATCTCCTTGTCTATGAGCATTCGTTCGCGCTTGGTGTATTTGGCAAGCTCGCCTTTCTCGCGGTCGGAAACGAGCTTTTCATAGCGGTCGATGCGCTTCCTCACCTGACCGAAATTGGTGATGGTCCCGCCGATCCAGCGTCCATCCACATATGGCATGTTGAGAGATTGGGCGGCCTGTTTCAAGGCGAACGAGGACTCTTTCTTTCCGCCAACGAAAAGGATCAACTTGCCTTCGGTGGCGAGTTTGTTGACGAACTCCTTGGCTTTCGAGAGGAGCTCCTCCGTCTTTTCCAGATCGAATATGTCGGTGCTGTTCTTCGTCCCGAAGATGTAGGGCACAACGGTCGGATGGCGCCGTGAGCGGCCAAGTCCAAAATGCGCGCCAGCGCCGAACATCGAATCTATGCTTTTCTTGGCTTCCATAGGTAGCATATAAGCTATCAAAATACCGCTCCGAAGTCAACGTCGCCGGGTTGAGGAAGGCTACTGGCGCATTTATTTTTGGCTGATATACTGTAGTCCATGAAAATACTTGTCGTCGAAGACGATCGCGACACCGCCGAAATGGTCAGGAATGGCCTGGTGTCAGGAGACAATACCGTCGAAGTGGCCAGCGATGGCAATAGCGGCTCTTTTCTCGGAAGGAGCTACGAATACGACGCCATCGTTCTCGACTATTCCCTACCGAAGAAGAATGGCCTCATGGTCTGCAAAGAAGTCCGCGCTTCTGGAAAATCCACTCCCATCATCTTCCTTTCGGTCTCCGACGACCAACAGACCAAGATCGCTGCCTTCAAGGAGGGAGCAGACGATTATATGACCAAGCCTTTCTTCATGAATGAGCTAGAGGAGCGTCTCAAAGCGGTGGCTCGCCGGCCTGTTCTCTGCGGAAATACTCTGCTGTCTGTCGACGACCTCACCCTCGACGCCGAGAGGCATCTGGTTACACGAAGCGGCAGATCGATCCACATGACGCATAAGGAGTTCAGTCTGCTCGAATACCTCATGAAGAATATCGGCATCATCCTTTCCCGCGCCCTCCTCATGGAACATGTCTGGACGGCTGACAGCAATATGTTCTCCAATACCGTCGAAGCTCACATCCGCAACCTGCGCAAGAAGATCAACGGCGGCAACAAAGCGAACCTCATCGCCAATATTCCCGGGCGCGGCTATGTCATAGACGTGCCGGAAAACCTGAAAAGGATCTGATGAGGCTTGAATCTTCATACCGTTTTGAACCTTTTTTTATCAGGATTTTAACCTTTTTTTATCCTATCTTGAGACTTTCTTCATCGTATCTTCATCTCCGTTTGATAGGCTGAACGCGGTTATGAGTCGAGATAACCTTTACGAGTCCATAGCGTTACAGCATCATGGTGAGTGCATCTTCTTCCCAAGCTCGGCATTTGCAACATTCCGAGCCGTTCGGTTCTATCGCGTCATCTTCTAGCAACGACACCTAATGATCATGTCGGGTGTCATTCCGGCAGGCTGGAATTTGTTGTACCGCGCGGACACAGGCGTCCGCGCGGTTTCGTTGTATGCTATAATTTATCGATGGAACCCACGAACTCTAACTTCGAAAAAGAGTTGCGCGATCAGCGCGAGCTCATCGAGAAGATCTATGTCTCGGTTGAAAAGACCCGCAAGTACTATCTCTGGACCATGTGGGGCACGATCATCGTTTTCGTTCTGCCTTTGATCGCCATGGCCTTCGCGCTTCCCTATTTCATGAGCACTTACAGTAGCTATCTGACCGGAAGCGAGTTGGGGTTGTGAACGTTTAGCCGGTTGAGTCCGCGGTGCGGTATATTGAATCGTGCCACTACAGTTGGGTGTAGTTATATTGAAACGCTTTTGCCACAACAGTCAACTGTAGTGCTTTGAATTTCGACTGGACACCTTTAGCATCTAAAAATTTAAAGGTGGACCGTTATTTATAAAAAAAGCGCGTACTCCCGTCTGTTACGGAAAGTACGCGCTTCACACTGATTTCGCCGGCCTGGTCATTCCAGATAAGCCCGGTAGAAATACTTGGCCGGATCTTTGGTGCGAACCAACTCGTCATTGGCATTGACGGTCGCCTCCATTTGCCAGTTCGCGGGACCAACACGCGGCGTCGATTGGATGACCGCCGTACGACCCTGCTGCAAGTTGCTGACGCTGACAACTACGGAATCGCCACGATTGACGATCGACATTATTGGCGCAAGCGGCTCACCAGTCGTCTGAATGGTCCGCTGACCCAAGGCCAACACATTCGTTCCGTCAATGACGCGACAGGCAAACGTGATATTGAATCCGTCGTAGTTCGTATAGCCGTTAATATAGTCCGCCACAGCTTGATACGGGTACGCATAGGGGTAAAAGTACTTCGTTTGCATGCCGACGAAGTCGATCTCGTTCACCAACCTGTCTCCCGGTTCCAGGTTATTGAGCACGGAATCGCTGACTCTTTGCCCACCTGGTCCCCAGATTACGCCTATGGCTTCCTGAGTATAGACCAGATTTGTCAGATTTCCGGGGGAATACGAGTTTGTTAGCAGATCCGTCCTGTCGGACGAATTTTCCACGAACCATAGATTCCCCAACGAGAACTGCCTCAAAGAGAACATCGTACCGGGATTCTTCGAGGTGATGCGGACTGCTGTCCACAAGACCTGGTTCGTGAGCTCCAATGGCTCGGAGATGTAGTCGGCGAGCAATCTGTAGCCGACGTCTTCGTCTTCCAAGGTCATATTGTTGTAGAGCTTACTGACTTCGGTCGGCGCCCAACTTGTGTAGGCGGGCGATTCCGGTACGGTTCTGACCGGTCCGCGAATCAGGAACATTTGAACGTTCAGAGCGTCTTCGTGTTGTGCCTGCGCCGTCGTGACTGCCCCGAACAGCACTACCGACATAATCGTCATGACGCATGCGAAACCGCATACCCTATTTGATTTCTTCATAGTTCTTTTCTTTCCACCTAAACCCCAATTTCAACAAGATACTCAGACAAGAGTACCAAGTAATCAACAGTTGTCTTCAGTTGTCAAATTGCGGGTCATCGTTTAATCTAACTCCTTTCTAGCAAACTATTGCTTAATTGTCAATAGTGGCGTATGATGTAGCCACACACTCTACACCTCGGCGATTATGAGTACCGTGTGTCATAATCGACGAGAAATCACGTAGATTGGGCGCCACTTGTTGTGGCGCCAACTTTATATGCGCAAACACACATTATCCCCACGATAAAATCGCTCACGGCCTGTTATAATTGTGGTATGTCAGGCAGTTACACCATCATATATGCCGTCATTGCCGGTCTCGTCCCTTCAATGATCTGGCTCTTCTTCTGGCTCCGCGAAGATGCAGAGAATTCCGAGCCGCGTTCACTGCTCATCGGCTGCTTCATCGCCGGCATGCTCATGGTCGTGGCGGCTCTTTTCGCCGAAAAATACATCTCCGACACGGTCGGCAATGATACCTGGAGATACATCTTATGGGCGGCCACCGAAGAGGTCTTTAAGTTTGTAGCTGTGGCTATAATAGCCCTGAATACGCACTACAATGACGAACCTATCGACGCCATGGTTTATTGCATCGTCGTGGCACTGGGATTTGCCGCTGTGGAAAATATGCTATTTGCCATGGGACCGATCTCGGCCGGATCGATCGCCGAGAGCATAGTGAACGGTAACATGCGCTTTATCGGAGCCACTCTGGTCCATACCGTGAGCTCCGCCATCATCGGCTTCTCTCTGGGGTTGGTCTTCTATCGAGGCTGGTTCTCTAAGATGGTGGCGCTTGTCCTTGGGTTATCCGCAGCTATCGCATTGCATGCCGCTTTCAATTTGTCTATAATTACAACTTCTGGCGCCGATACTCTCCGCACATTTGCCTGGGTCTGGGGCGCAGTGGTCATCCTGATCGTCCTCTTCGAAGAAGTGAAAGTGGTTCGACCGAAAATACGTAAAGCATAGTAAACATTTCTAAAATTATTAACATTACTAATCCTTGATAATCAACATGGCCAAAGACAAGAGATCATTTTTCGAGCGTTTAACCGGCACCGTCAAAGTAGATGATGAGCAAGAGGAGCAACCCGAAAGCAAACCTACCAAGAAAAATCCGCGCGGAAGCGGTACGCCAGCTTCATGGATGGATTCCGAGACTGAAGAAGAAGGTGAGCTCTCCGTCGACGTCTACCAGACGCCGGAAATAATCGTCATCAAATCGATGATCGCCGGTGTGCGTCCGGAAGATCTCGATATCTCCATCACCCGCGACGTCGTCACTATCCGCGGCAAACGTGAAGAAGAACGCGTGGCCAATGATGAGGACTACATCAACCATGAATTATATTGGGGCTCGTTCTCACGCACTATTTCCCTTCCGGAAGAAATCGACGTCGACGAAGCGGAGGCCATAGAAAAGCACGGCTTGTTGATTCTCAAACTTCCGAAGCTAGACAAAAAGAAACAGTCGAAACTAAAGGTAAAGACGGGTTAGATATCCAATGTCGCCAGCTTGGCGTTGGACTGGATGAAAGATTTGCGTGCTGGCACATCATCGCCCATGAGCATGTCGAAGACTTTGTCGGCGTCTTGGGCGTCGTCGATAGTGACCTGCTTCAATATACGCTTGGCAGGATCCATGGTGGTCTCCCAAAGCTCGTCGGAGTTCATCTCGCCGAGACCTTTGTAGCGCTGGATGGATATTTTATCCTTGCGGGCAACCCCGATGTCTTCACTCTTGCGGGAACCTCCGGCTCCCCCAACTTCTTCACTCGGTGAGCCTACGGGCTTATTGCTAATACCAAAAGCGGCCTCACCTCGTGAAGAGTTGAGGGAGCCCGCCGCTTCAAGCATCCTTTCTTTATCAGCCTCCAACTCTTCATCAGTCAACTCGATCATTTGAGATTCATCTACCTTTCCGAGCACCTTGTTCTTCTCTTCATCGGAATAGAAATATAGTATCTCCTTACCGCGCTTGACCTTGTAGAGCGGTGGCTGGGCGATGTAGACATGACCGTTGTCGACCAGCGGTCGGAAATAACGGTACAAAAGCGTCAAAATGAGCGTACGGATATGCGCGCCATCAACATCAGCATCGGTGGCTAGAATGATCTTGTGATAGCGCAAACGGCTAATATCGAAGGTGTCGCCGATGGCAGTCCCAAAGGCCAGCACTAGGTTCTTGATCTGCTCGGAACCTAGCATACGGTCCAAACGAGCTCTTTCGATATTCAAAATCTTGCCGCGCAAAGGTAGGATAGCCTGGATGCGACGATCCCTTCCCTGTTTAGCCGTACCTCCGGCCGAATCTCCTTCGACGATAAATAGTTCTGACTCGGCAGGACTGGAAGATTGGCAATCAGCCAACTTGCCCGGCAAAGTCATGCCGTCCAATGCCCCTTTGCGCAAGACCGAATCTTTGGCGGCTTTGGCAGCTTTGCGGGCTTTCATGGCTAGTATAACCTTGTTGATGATAGCTCGGGCGTCATCGGGATTCTCCTCGAGAAATGCATTGAAAGCATCGCCAAAGACGCTCGAGACCGCGCCTTGAGCCTCCATGCTTCCCAGCTTGGCTTTGGTCTGGCCTTCGAATTGGATCTCGCGCAACTTGACAGAAATGACCGCCGTCAATCCTTCTAGGGCGTCATCACCGGTGAATGTATCCTCGCCATTCTTGGCCAAGTTGTTATTCTTGGCATAAGTATTTAAAATACGCGTCAGAGTCGTCTTGAATCCGGTCACATGCGTGCCACCCTCTGGCGTGTGAATATTGTTGGCGAAAGCCAAAATACGTGCCGAGACATCGTCGGCGTATTGCAAGGCAACTTCCACCGATTCGACCCCCTCAACCTTCTTCTCGACATAGAAGATATTCTTGTGCACCGGCTTAAGAAGCTGGTTTGTGAACTTTATGAGCGAGACGATGCCACCCTCAAAGAAGAAGGTGTATGAAGGCGCCTCGATGCCGGTCTCGCGGATATAGAAAAGGTCGTCATCGGAACCGAAGGTCGGGATCTGTACGCTGGCGTCGATAACGCTGATCTTCAAGCTCGGCACCAGATACGCCTGCTGTCGCATGTGAGCCACGATGCGATTCCATTCGAACTTGACGCCCTCCTTGAAGATCTCCTGATCCGGCTCGAATGTAACGATGGTGCCGTGCTGTTTGGTGTTGCCAATCTTCTTGACCTTAGCCTTGGCCTTGCCCTTGGAATATTCCTGCATGTAAATACCGCCATCCTTGTGGACGACGACTTTCATATATATGGACAAGGCATTGACCACCGAAGCACCGACTCCATGAAGACCGCCGGAGACCTTGTAGCCACTGCCTTCACCACCGAACTTTCCACCAGCATGGAGAGTGGTCATGATAGTCTCCAGAGCAGAGACTTTGCTCTGCTTGTGCACGTCTACCGGAATGCCGCGGCCGTTGTCCACTATTCGCACGCGATTGCCAGGAAGGAGCACGACCTCGATGTCATTGGCAAAACCGCCCATGGCTTCATCGCGGGAATTGTCGAAGATCTCGGTTATCAAATGATGCAAGCCGTCGGGACCGGTGGTTCCGATGTACATGCCTGGACGCTTCCGGACCGGTTCCAATCCTTCAAGGACGGTGATCGAAGATGCATCATAACCGCCCGACTCCTTGCCGGTTGTCAGTGCTTTTTTGATCTTTTTTTCCGTGGTTTTTTCAGTCATTTTCTCTTTCTACAAAGAAAAAAGCTTACCTGCTTTTACCGGCTAAGTATAGCAGAAAGCCCAGCAAAATGCACGCTTTTTGACGCTATTTTGGCGGCTTGGTTGAGCCGTAAACTGGGTATCAACAATCGCCATTTGACGTCGCAAATCTACGTCCGGATGCTTAGCCCCTAATTCTCGTGTGCGCAGGACAGGATGTAGTCCCTACGGTACCGGTACAGGCTTCGCGCCGTACTCACTACGTTTCGTGCGGCTTGCTCAGCCTTTTCAAATCCTGCCTCTGGGACGAAGTGGGAACCTTTTTGCTGATAAATAACGGGATTCTTGGATTATAGCAAGAAAAATGATAAAGTGGATTTCATATGGAAGAAAAAGAGCTATATAAGTAACTGATGCTAGAAACATCTGAATTGGCTAGTAACCGGATAAGGAAAATTCTGAAACCGCTGGAAAAAGACGAACCATCACTGTACAGGATTTGTTTTGAGCTTCTCGAAAAGCGTCTTGGAAATTTTTTATTGAGAGGTTACCTTGCACGGTTTTCTTATCAGGCCGTTGGTTCTAGTGGGGATTGGAAAAACATAATTGATTTTGTCGCAGCTGTTGAATTGGAAATTGCAGCAATGTATTACAGTAATAGAATTTTTGACCAAAAAGGTGGAAAGGAAATATTGAGTGACCCGAACAAATCTTTTATGGCCGCTGTAATATTAAGAGACATGGCATCGCTCAGCCTCACGAGTATACCCTCGGTACCATGTAATGATCATCTAAATATCAAGAATATCTTCGATGAAATCGATAGAGTATTTTACGTAGGAGAATATAGGGACATGTACATAAATGTGTACTCAGAAACACTCGAGATTGATGAGACGAAGATGTTAGATCTATACATACAGCGTTGCTATGAAATCGATGGTCACTATTTCGAAAAGATTGCTGAAATATCGTCTGTGTTGGCGAATGCTAAAATAGAAGAAACTGCGGCATTAAAACAATTCGGTAAAGACTTCGGCATCGCACTTCAAATAATTAACGATATCGCCGATTTCATTCCACCGGAAGAAGGATTGGGAACATCATCGAAAATCCCCGATGATGCGTATAGTGATATTAAAATGGGCAAGCTGACTGCTCCCCTAATCTTCACGCTTTGTAATGGTTCAGAATCAGAAAAAGAAACCGTCACGCATGCATTAAAAGGAAAATCAACTAGTAAGGAACAACTCGTCGAAATAACGAAAATGCTAGTCAATAACGGATCAATAACTTATGCGCAAAGATTAGCTAGGAAATATGCAAACAGTGCCAAAAAAGCATTAAGTATCTTCTCTCTAGAAACAAGGCGTCCATTAGCTTTAATGTGTGTCTTGATCGATTCAAATAGATATATAAAGGCAATGAGAAAATACAAGACAGCTTGATGTGCCCTATTCGCGCCAAACGGTTCACGGTCGCAGTAGAGGAAGCGTGTGGATGTCCGCTTCTACAACGGATAATAGTCGCATCTTGCGATTATTGGTATTTTTGATTAACTTAATTATATCCCTTACAGCTTGATTATACCCATCTGCCGCAATCATTTTCAAAGCGTGACATTTTGTCACGGTTTCACTTCCCTATTCTTTTAGACGCTCTTTCAGCTTACGCCAGTATTCTAAGGGTGAAACGCTGTTACTAAGCGTCGCTACCACATCACCACTGACTAGTTTTCTGTGCGCAGGGAGGGATTTGAACCCCCGAAGCCCATAGGGCGATTGGTTTACAGCCAATTGCAATTGACCACTCTGCCACCTGCGCAGTATTTAGCCTTGTAACAGTCTATCAGACTTTTGATTTCTAACAAGAGCTTCTTATCGTTATAGCGAATATGAACCAAACCATAGGGCATCGTATTTCCGGTAATCTTAAAATCAGACCTAACAAATGGTTTAGTAAATTGAGCCTTCGGAATATCTGTAACTGAACTCCAATAGTCGATCAAGTTAACTACATCCTGATTTGAGTAACAATATAACAACATTCTAAACTTCGACTCACTCAGCTCATATGTTTGACGTAGAAATTCTAGAAAAATTCTAATCATAGATGGGTCACTGTTGGCAAAATCAACTCGATTGGCTGGCCTCTTCACACTTCCTTTATATCCCTCTCCCCAATACAACATTGATCCTATGGCTTTAATCTCTTGATTCTCTCTAGTATTTGGTTTACAAGTAAAGGATCTTTTTCTTGAATTGAACTGCATGAATTGGGCGTCCTTTAGTGAACGTCGCGCCAAGTTATTCTTCCGCATAAAATGCGCCACGTCGTCTGTTGATACTGAAAATGCTTTTGCAACGTCAGACATGCTGTATCCTTTAATATAATACAACTCTTTAACCCTAGCGATTTGTTCAACTCTAATTGATGCCACTAGGAGATTGTACTCTCTCCTCTAAACACGGTCAAAGTAATTTATTTGCTCATAGCTTTCAATTCGGCCACGATCTGGTCGAGTGAAGTGGCGGCTTTGACCAGGAATCTCTGTGCGCCGAGGACACGAGCTTTTTCTATGTCAGAAGGCTTGGAAAGATTGGACAAGACCATTTTCGGAACTCTCTTTAACCGATCATCGGCATTCACGGCCTGTAGGATATCGAAGCCGCTCATGCCCGGAAGGATCAGGTCGACGATGATGACGTTGGGAATAGTCTCTTTCAACATTCCTAGTGCTTCTTCTCCATTCTTGGCGTGTAAAAGGTCGAAGCCTGCGGCGATGAGCTTCTTGGAAAGGATCGAGCCGATGAGCTTGTCGTCCTCGACCCAAAGCACTTTGTTCTTGAGCGAGCCGCCCGATCCATCGGCACCAGATGAACCGATCCCTTTTTTATGGTCGAACTGACGGTCGACTTTCTCGACCAATGTCTCGGGATCGACATGAAAAGCCATGATGTATTCCGTGACGCTCCCGGGAGGAATATTCCGCATATTGATAGGCACACCTTGAGTGGAGAGGAGGAAGACCGGTATCTTGGCTAAAAGATTTTCCGCTTGTTTTTTCGCCAGGATCTCGTAGCCATCTATGCCCGGTAACGTAATGTCGAGAAGTATGAGGTGCGGCAATAGGTCATAGATATTCTTCAATCCTTCAGTGCCATTCTTCACCAAAAACACGTTTTCATATCCGTCTCTCTTCAGAGCCGCCATGACTTGCTCGCCGAAAGCGCCGTCTCCGGCCACGATCAATATCTTTTCTTTTTTCGATGAGACGATAGCCGACATAGATTTGACTGCAGGCTTTAAGTATACCCTATTTCGAATGCGCAACCAATCAAAGTCTTATCTCGACATAGATCTTCATAAGTATCCATGGATAGCCTTCTCGATAGTATTGATCGGGATAGAAAAACTGATATTACTCGATCCGTAAACGGTTGCCACGTTGATGCCGATGATATCGCCGTTCAAATCTATGAGCGGACCGCCAGAGTTACCCGGATTGATAGAGGCATCGGTCTGCAAAACGCCCGTCAATTGCTCGACGTTACCGCCCGAATCGGAAGCTTGGATCGTACGGTTCATCCCGGAAATGATGCCGACAGACACCGAATTGCTATATTCACCGAGAGCGTTACCGATAGCAACCACGGTCTGCCCGATCTTCATCGAAGCAGAATCGCCGAAATGAGCAATGGTCGGATAATTACCGCTTATCTTGATCACGGCGATATCGTTATTGGGATCCCGATAGACGACAGTGCCGGTCTTTTGCACGCCAGTCGAGAGAAGGACAGTGTATTCCGCCGCTGTATTGGCAACCACATGCTTATTGGTCAGGATATATCCATCCCGGGAAATAAGAAAGCCACTTCCTGCGCCGACCTTTTGCAGAGTCGTCCCTTTCTGCTGATAGACGGGTATTTGAAATCCGAAATCTCGGAAAAGGGGATCGTTACCAAAAGGATTTTCATAAGTAACTTGGAGATTTGGCACGTCTTCGGAGATCACCACTGAAACGACCGCTGGCGCGACCTTAGCAACCGCGGCAGTCAAAAGCTGATCTTGGCTCTGTGGCATGACGCTCGGCTGATTTTGAACTCTAATGATCTCCTGTTGCGCGACCGCTAATTTTTGACTGGTGGAAGCTTGGCTTTGGCTAAGCGTTCGGATGGAATTACCCAATGATCCTAGTTGCTGATTCAAAAGGCTGATTTGACCGATATTATAAATGCCGATAGCCAGCGTGACCAAGAACAAGGATATTATTACTACTTTTAATGGGCTACTCATAGCTCTAGGTCTTTTTCGAATCACCTCTAATGGTGGCGATAGCTTCTTGGACAGTCGTCATGAATTGGGCTGGGAAGATGATAGTGGAGTTCTTTTCAGTGGCGATCTCGGACATGGTCTGGAGCGTGCGGAGCTGGAGAGCGACCGGATGCGCGGCGATGATGTCGGCGGCTTCGCCCAGTTTGACGGAAGCCTGGAATTCTCCCTCGGCCGCCACGATCTTGGCACGACGCTCACGTTCGGCTTCGGCTTCCTTGGCCATAGCGCGCTGCATATTGTCCGGCAAAGTGATATCCTTGATCTCCACGGCAGTCACCTGCGCGCCCCACGGTTCGGTGTGCGCGTCGATGACGTCCTTGATCTGTTCATTGATATCCCCTGTTTGCGAGAGCAGTTGATCGAGCGAGAATCGTCCAACCACGTTCCTGACGGTGGTCTGACTGATCTGGTTGACGGCGTCATAGACATTCTCGATGGCGATGACAGACTTCTTGGCATCGACGATGTGATAGTAAGCCACAGCGGCGATGTCTATGGAAACGTTGTCCTTGGTGATGATCTTCTGCGAAGGTATATTCATGGTGATAGTCCGCAAAGTCACCTTGGTCATACGCTCGAATATGGGGATGAGGACGATGAGCCCCGGTCCGCGAACGCCTGTACATTTGCCCAGGAAGAAGATAACGCCGCGATCATACTCTTTGACTACTTTTAATGCTAATGCGAGCAGGATGACGACGATTATTAGGATGGTGTATAACATGATATGACTAGTATAGCGCGTTTTTGGTTATGCGCTAGACTCCAATTGAACTGTTTCCATTTTGGAAACAGTCGCAACTCGTATAAGCTCGCCAGTTTCAACTTGTAAGGAATCCTTACAAGTTGAACTTACAAGGATTGCTTGTGTGTTGGGCTAATATTTAAAGAGTCCCTGTCGATCATGCTCATGTGCAAAATTTGCACATATGCTCTATTCTCCATCGGCCCTGTATTCTATAACTTAGGAACAAACAAAAAAGGCCGAGCTGGAGACAACTCGACCGCGCATGGATCCAATATTACGGTCAATCCTAGCCGGCAAGGCCGATGACCTTCCCGATCGGTTGGAAGCGGTAATGCAGCATGAATCTCGCACCTGACATGATGAGTGGCCGCAGTGATTCCAAAGTGCCACCCCTTCCACCGAGATGCTCACCCGCATCCCAATACAAATTCTCACCAAGCCGCATACGGACTTCACCGCCATCCTCAATCGTCGGACTGGGGATATTCGGCATGCGGAATCTAACGTCGACCGTCATTTTGATCTTACCACGATCGAATTCGACAATGATCGGCTCGAGATCGACCCACGAAGCCGTTGTAATAGTAGGTGGTATCCCAATCGGACGTATGGGTTCCGACTGGACATAATCTGCAACCCGACCACCTAGGCACAGTCGGCATAGGCACATTCCTGGGACGAATGGATCCGCAAGTCGCGCATCATTGAGAATTTCCATCTTGGGAAATTTGTCAAAACAATCCCGACACCTGCCTTCATAAATATCTTCTGACATACATATACCTTGATTCAATTGTTTGAGAACTGTAAATCAAGATACTCCACGGTTTACTATATGTCAATAATTCTAGATCCGTTAATACGATATAGTTGACAAATATTTTCCAGTATGACAATATCAGAAGCAGGTTGTATTATGAAAAAACACTGTTTCCTTATCAGTCTCTACCGTAAAGACGAGTGGGATAATCCTACACGACTGGTCTTTCTCGAATGTCCGACATACGAGGCTTTACTTAGCCGGTTATCGAACCGCGACCGGGTGCTACTGGCGATAGACAGCAAAAGCATCGAGTTCGAGCTGAGTCTGTTTCCCGATTGTGAAGGGATCTCATTGCCTCTTTTCCAGAACAATCCGACTGGAAAAGAACGCAACCAAGACGATTTCAACCATACTGCTAATATGATCGGCCGCTTGACAGTAGAGTCTTTAAGGCTCTATTGAAATGAGTCGATTTACGTTAATGAGTTGGCGCGCAAACCATCACCGGAATGCGCGATTTTTTATTACTGAATTATGACTTCTTTCTTACCGTCGATCCCTTCTTCCCCATCCCGTACTTCTCCTGCAACTTGAACAATTCATCGCGGACTAACGCGGCCGTTTCGAAGTCGAGGGCTTTGACGGCTTCAGCCATCTGATCTTCCTTCATGCGCATTAACTTCTTGGGATTTGACTGCGCCAACGTCTCATCGATTCTCACCATCTCATTCACAGCCTTGTCATGATCAGTGCGGAGCTGGTCAGTTATATCGTGGATGGCCTTGATGATGGTCTGCGGGGTGATACCATGCTCCTTGTTGTAAGCTACTTGAATAGCGCGACGGCGATCGGTCTCCTTGATGGCACGGTCCATGGAACCGGTCAGATTGTCGGCGTAAAGGATGACGCGGCCGGCGGCATTCCTGGCGGCGCGACCGATAGTTTGGATGAGGGCGGTCTCTGAACGCAAGAATCCTTCCTTGTCTGCGTCGAGGATGCCGATAAGAGTGACTTCCGGCAAGTCCAAGCCTTCACGGAGGAGATTGACACCGACTACGATATCATACTTGCCTTTTCGAAAATCAGTCAGAATCGTTATGCGGTCTATGGTCTTTATGTCGCTGTGAAGGTATGCGGCTTTGATCTTCTTTTCTATGAGAAATTCCGATAGATCCTCGGCCATTTTCTTGGTCAGCGTGGTAGCTAGGACACGGCCGCCTTTCTTGATAGTCGCGATCGATTCGTCGATGAAGTCGAAGATTTGGCCTTTATAGGCCAGCTGCGGTAGCTCCTCCTCTGAAACCGGCGTCCGAGCCTGCTGGCTCGGCACCTGCTTCTCACTCGCCTTCGCTCGCTCCGAAAGCTTTCCTCGAAGGACTACCGCAGCATGGCTTTCTCTTATAGGTCTGATCTCCACTTCCGGATCCACCAATCCTGTAGGACGAATAACCTGTTCAACTATCTGCTGTGAGCTTTCTCGCTCATAATCGCTCGGAGTGGCCGAGGTATAGATCATCGGACCGATCCTTTCCAAGAATTCCGGGAACTTCAATGGCCGATTATCTTTTGCCGAAGGCAATCTGAAACCGTGTTCTACTAGCGTTTCTTTACGTGAAGCGTCACCAGCATACATGCCATTCAATTGCGGGATTGTCACATGCGATTCGTCAACGATGGTCAGAAAATCTGGCACGAATTCACCAGCACCAGATTTGCGTTCGGCTTCGGTCGCCTTGCGGTGCGGAAAATATGAGAGCAGGCTATCCGGCGGCTCGCCTGGCATCTTGCCAGAGAAATGTCGAGAATAGTTCTCGATACCGTTCGTATAGCCGATCTCGCGGATCATTGAAAGATCATATTTGACACGGCGTTTGAGTCGCTCTGATTCCAGCATCTTACCAGCCTTGTTGAGCTCTTTGAGCCTGGCTTCCAATTCGGCCTTGATCGTTTCGATGGCGTGTGCGCTCTGTTCATCATTCGAAATGAAATGCTTGGCCGGGAAGATGAAGATTGTTGGTCGCTTATCGCCATCATTTCTAACCTCACGTGAAACCGGATCCAATTCTACGATATGACTAACGCAGGCACCTTCATATTCGATGCGATAGATCGTCTTCTCATTCACGGGCATGACTTCCAAAGTATTGCCCAGCGCTCGGAATTGACCGGAATTGATGTCGGCGTTAGTGCGCACGAAGTGTATGTCGATCAATTTACGTATGAGCTCCGCTCGCGACAATTCCATACCTACTGACAATTTCAGATTTACCTTTTCGTATTCTTCCGGACTGCCCAAGCCATAGATGCAAGACACTGAAGCGACGATGATGACGTCCTTACGGGTGAGAAGTGCCTGCGTCGATGCGTGGCGCAATCGCTCAATTTCCTCATTTATCATAGCTTCCTTTTCAATGTAGGTATCCGTGACCGGCATATAGGCTTCCGGCTGATAGTAGTCGTAATATGACACGAAATAATGGACGGCGTTGTGAGGAAAGAATTCACGGTATTCCTGGGCCAGCTGAGCCGCCAAAGTCTTGTTGTGTGCGATGACCAAGGTCGGCTTGCCATAATCAGCTATGACATTGGCTACAGTGAAAGTTTTACCGGATCCGGTGACACCAAGAAGCGTCTGGCGGTCGAAGCCCTTGGCCAGCCCCTGATTCAAGGCGATAATAGCCTTCGGCTGATCGCCGGCAGGCTTGTAGGGGGTCGCGAGCTTGAAGGATGATTTGCTCATGCCATCAATATACATTCAATTCAGCTAATAAAAAAGGCCCAAAAGAAATGTTCTAATGGGCGCTTTGTTGGGTTGGATAGATTTGATTACAGACCAGGATCGCTGAACTCGGGATCTTGAACCCATTCGCTTCCTGTCCAGATACGCGGCTCGCGACCAAACCCGCCGTCGATGTTGAAGAAGGCTCGTTGCCCTTTGATTGGATGAACGACTATCGCTGTTCCAAATGCATCCTCGTACGGGGTGCCTCTCGTTTCCATCAATACTTCAAGCGTTGCTACCATATTATTTACCTTTCTATGTGCTGAAATGCTTTCACTCTCACCGCCTCGGTGCGCGCGAGACAAGCAAATCGGGTCCCAGCTTTCGTTTGGAACCCGATCTTGTAACTAAATAATGAGGAGAATTTCGTTACAAAGGCCGATTCCAAACCCGCTTCCAAATGGAGAGCGAGTAGGAGTTCTTGACGACCTTAGTAAACATTAAATTCATTGTGCTTATAAGTTTAGCGGATCAGACCCTGATGTCAATAGGAGTTATACACTCCCTTTATTTTCTTAGCATCGCCCTGCGCGCGGCCTGGAATATGTGCGACTCGCCCATTTCATATAGTTCGATGAGCTCGTCTGACTTCCCAGACTGACCAAACTTGTCGTTGACGCCGACGAATTCTATCGGAACCGGGAAATGTCTTGCCAAACATTCAGCCACTGCCGAACCCATGCCGCCTGCGATCTGATGCTCTTCGACGGTCACGATGGCTCCGGCTTCCTGGGCAAGCTTCATCACGGCGGTCTCGTCGAGCGGTTTGATGGTAGCCAGATTCATTACGGCCACTTTCTTCCCTTCTGCTTCTAGTCTCTTGGCGGCCAGCAAGGCTTTGTGTAAGAGCGCGCCGGTTGCAATTATGCCAACGTCGAGAACGGAGCTAGCAGCTTGGAGCTTGGAACTTGCAGATTTACTTATTCCAATCTTCTGGCTCCTAGCTACTAGCTCCTGACTCCTAAACACAATCTGTGCCTTACCTATCTGAAACGGCGTCTCTTCAGTCGTCATCATCGGCGACTTTTCGCGGGCCAGACGTATGTAGGTGGGGTCATTGGTCTTGGCGGCCTCTATAATGGCCTTCCTAGCTTCAATGGCATCGCAGGGAGAAATGACGACCATTCGCGGTAAAACGCGCATTAGGGCAATATCTTCAAGGGCCTGATGTGAACCGCCATCTGGCCCGACATTCACGCCGACATGCGTGGCGACTATCTTGACTGGTTGATTATTATAAGCAATGGTCGTCCTGATCTGTTCCCAATTACGGCCAGGACTAAAGATGGCATACGAGGCCATGAATGGGATCTTTCCCATAGCGGCCATACCAGAAGCAACTGTTGCCAAGTTCTGTTCAGCCACACCGACTTCTATGAATCGATCCGGGAATTTCTTTTTGAACGCTTCCATCTGTGTCGATTCTGCGAGATCAGCGCAAAGTCCGACCACGCGCTTGTCTGATTGCGCGGCCTGCAAAAGGCCTTCGCCAAAACCGACACGCATCGATTTCAATTCGACGGTGGAGTCGAAGAGATGAGGGTTGAGTTTGAGGTCAGGGTTGAGCATTGATTATTGAAGATTCGCTACGTCAGGATTCACCGATTTCGCATCCTTTCGACCGCCTTCATGGCGATCTCGATTTCCTCTTTAGTCGTCGGCGCTTTGCCATGCCACTCGAAACGGCGCTCGAATTCGGGGATGCCTTTCGAGGGGATAGTGTAAGCGATGATGACCGACGGCCTATCGGAAACGGCACGCGCTTCGCCGATGACACGATCAATATCGCGGAAATTGTGGCCGTCACATTCTTGGACATGCCAATTCCAGGCGCGCCACTTATCGACCAAAGGATTCAGCGGCATGATATCTTCGGTGTATCCGTCAATCTGGATATTATTGCGGTCAATGATGGCCGTCAGATTATGGAGCTTCTCCTTCCCTGCCAGCATGGCGCCTTCCCAGGAATTGCCCTCGTTGAGCTCACCATCGCTCATCAGACAGTAGAACTGCTTGGCTGAAGTGCGGCCATTGTCTATCCGGTCGGCCAGCGCCATACCGACTGCCTGAGACAATCCTGATCCTAGAGGTCCAGAAGATGTTTCCAAAGCCGGCAACCATTCACGGTGAGGATGACCCTGAAGATGCGAACCAAGCTTGCGCAATGATGTGAGTTCGCTAACGGGAAAATATCCGGCATGCGCCATGGTCGCGTAGAGGACCGGACAAATGTGGCCGTTGGAAAGAACGAGACGATCTCGATATTCCCATGAAGGCTTCTTCGGGTCGTGTTTCAAGGCATGAAAGTATAGGTATGTAAATATGTCAGCCATTCCAAGCGAGCCGGCCAAATGGCCTGATTTGGCTTCGATGAGCATCTCGATGACCGAGCAACGTATCTCGGCGGCTGTCTTTGTGAGCAGAGCGATTTTTTCTTCTGTAAGTGCTGTGGACATTTCGCTGTAATTATAGCGCCAAGCGAGGGTGTGTGACAACTCGTTGGCACGACACCCGAGCGAAGACGATATATGAGCGAAGCGAATATAGCACAGCTTATAGCCTCTTGAACCTCTGGATAGCGTCTATGGGATTCTCATCATTGAATATAGCCGAGCCGACGACGAGGCGATTTGCGCCGGCGGCGATCAATTTTGGCGCGCTCTCTAAAGAAACGCCTCCGTCGACGGAAACAGGAAGATGCGGGAATTTCGCCTTGACTTCACGGACTTTGGCGATGACTTTTTCGTCAAATTGCTGGTGCTGAAAGCCGATATTGTCTATACCCATGCATTGAACGAATTGGATCTGGTCGGCATATGGCTCGATGATGCTTATAGGCGTCTCGATATTGAGAGCGATGCCTATCTCCGCGCGGTCGCGAAGCAAAGCGATAGCTTCGGAGACATTCCCGCGCGCTTCGGCGTGAACGATGACTCTCATGGCACCAGCCGAGACCCAGTCGGTCACGACTTCTTCGGGTCGATTGACCATCAAGTCGAATTCGTAGTTCAGATCTTTCCATTCGGGCATGCCTTCGTCTTCATGGATGATCTTCTCGAAACTGTCGTCTCGCTTCTTGTAAGGCCAGGTGGCATTCGGCACGAATTGTCCGTCACAGATGTCTATCTGCACGGTCTTGGCGAAGCCTTTGATGAGCCCGACTTTGTCCGTGAGTTCAGCAAAGTCTTTGGGCAGGATGGCAGGGATGATTTCTACTGATTTTCTCATAATGGTTAAGCTCGCCGGTTGGCAAGTGTTTTCTGTGAAAGTTTTTTATTGACAGGAATGTTGT
>PMZP01000088.1:5997-14215 GCA_003170325.1 Candidatus Tayloriibacteriota bacterium | reverse complement strand
GAACTTTGTATAATACACACCGCTGAAATGGGCCCCAAAAAGTAGACACTGATTCTGCTTGACTTTCATTTTTGATTTGGTAGAATATTGGTATACCTTCTGTCGCTTCGGTGGCAGAACGCGAAACCGCAATCTTGTATTGCGGTTTCTGTATTATGGGAATACAATAGCGCGATGAAAATATACGTTTATATTGACGGTTTCAATTTGTATTACGGATGTCTCAAAGATACTCCGTATCGCTGGCTAGATGTATTGAAAATGTGCACACTACGTTTCCCTCAAGATCAGATCCTCAAGATAAAGTATTATACGGCACCTATAATGATTCACATGAGCGATAAAGACCCAGATCGTCCCAATCGCCAGCGGATATATCTACGTGCGCTCAAAACTATTTCCAATCTAGAGATTATTGAAGGTGTCTTCTTGAGACACAAAGTATCAATGAAACTTGCCCATGAAGATGGTTATGCGCTGGTCATAAAAAATGAAGAAAAGGGAACTGATGTTAACATTGCCTCGCATCTGATTCATGACGCGCACCATGCACTTTTTGAAAAAGCTGTCGTCATATATAACGATTCAGACCTGGTCACTCCTATCAAAATAGTCACAAAAGAAATTGGTTTGCCAATTACCATAGTTAGTCCTTTTGATAGAAACAGTATTCAACTCAAGAATGTGGCCACAGATGTAAAGCATATAAGAAAAGGCCTTCTTAGGGTCAGTCAATTTCCAATGAAACTAAATGATGCTGTAGGAGAATTTTCTATTCCTGAAAAGTGGATACCAAAAGACCAAGTTAAATTGAAAGCGATCATCTTTGATTTTATGGGGGTGTTGTTATTCCCTCGGATAGATTATAGACCAGACAAAATAATCGATGAGATAGACAGCATAATAGGCAAAGTCATGAATGATGCACTATTTAAGCAAGAAACACTGAAAAAATATGCTCTAAGTTCCGAAGCTTTTGATTCTATTCTGAATAAGGTTGCAGATAAATATGAAGCATTCAAACCACTTTGGAGGATTCTTCCTGAATTACGGAAGAAATTCAAATTAGCGGTGATTAACAATGGTACATCACTGACATTACCAAAATTTGAAAGCAAGTTTCATATTAACGAGACTTTCGATCTGTTCATATCATCAGCTACCGAGGGTGTGAAAAAACCTGATGGCAATATTTATAAACTAACAGTGCAAAGGCTTGGCGTAAAACCTGATGAATGTTTATTTATGGACGACTCTTTGCCAAATATTGAAGGGGCAAAAAAGCTTGGCGTAGCAACAATACACTGGGAAAACAAACAAATTGGATTTGAAAGATTTCTAAAGTTTATCGACTTGGCTTAAGAACACTTAAAGCTATTCGGACATCATCCCAAGCTCCCCGCACTTGACAGTTACACGAGGTTATGCTATGCTCTTATAGGTGCTTGTCCCTTGACAGGTATAAACAACAAAAACGGAGGTAACTAGTGAACATTGGAGTTCTTTGGAAGAGCCTAACAACATTCAGACCCCTAACCAACACCGATCCTTTGGACGAGTGCAAACCGAACGCGACTGTCGCAGTTATCGGGATGGGGTTTTCTGCCAATAACATGGACGATCCTGATAGGTTGCCAGGTAAGAGCAACGAACAAATCGCGACAATCATGGCCGAGCTCTGGCACTATGCACAACTGAGACACGTGAACTTGGTTGTCCTAACACAGCGCGAAGTAGCAGAGGCCTTGGAAATAAAGCACTCAGAGGTGTCTATCGACCTCATTCTCACAGAAATCGGCAGCGAGAAGCATATCTCAAGTCATGATATCCTCGGCCAAGCTTGGAAGTACTGCTCCAGGCACTACGTTACGGAGGCAATCGTGGTTGCCCATCGGATGCACGCGCTGCGCGCCAAGTGGAACGCAGAGATGTGGGGATTCAAGGTTCATCCCCCTCATCGCTACGCATCGGCCTTCGCGCCGGAATCGACTCAATGGCACACTCATAACGCCCTGGCATTCTTCTTCTGGGAGATGCTATCGAGAGCTAAACTTGTGCTTCTCGATCGGCCCGATTAACAGCCTTTCGATATGGTCTCACAGCGGCCGACTATTCACAGTCGACCGCCTTTTTTATCACTGCACTGCACGACACCCCGCAACGATTTCCCCACACACAAATCATTGGAGGTGTTATATTCGCTTCGCTCATATATCATCTGCTATAATATACCCATGGCCACCGAAGCTCTCATCTCCTGGAACGCGCCGGAACATTTCCATGTGGAAAAGACGCCTGATTGGTATTGGGCGGTGGGGATCATCACTTTGGCTTTGGCAGTAGTGGCTTTCATCTTTGGAAGCATCATCACCGGCATCTTCATCTTAGTCGCGGCGGTAGCTCTGGTCCTGCACGCCTCTCGGCCGCCTCGTATCGTCTACCACGAAGTGAACGACCGCGGCCTGGTCATCCATGATCGTCTTTACCCTTTCCTCTCGCTCGATTCCTTTTGGATCCCGCATGATGAATTCCCGCCGAAGATCATCCTGAAATCCCGGAAGCTATTCATGCCTTTCATCATCATCTTCATCGACGAAATCGATCCGGAAGAAGTCCGAGAAGTGATGCTCCGATATATCGCCGAGACAGAGCACCATGAGCCCTTTTTGAAATTCGTCTTGGAACGCCTCGGATTCTGATGCCGAGCGCGCGCATGCGACGCGCAACGATAACCTCAAACGTTCTGTACTCCCCTTGTAATAGGAAAATCGCGTCTTGAATACGGATCTTCGTTCTCGAGTCTACAGATCCGGTTGCATATCGCACGGCCATGTACACCGTCAAAGCGAACAACAGGTACGCCTCGATGACCATAAGCTTTCCAGGCAGATGGAAATAATTCGCCGCGAATATCTCGTAAAATCCGAAGACCAACAAGGCGTGCATCAACAAAAACCAGCTACCGACGCGGCGATTCCAGATAGTTATTTCGGTTGTAGGCAGAAGTATAGACATAAAAAAGGCGCTCAAGTTCGCCATGTATATTTCCCTCTATACTTGCCGATCGGGAGGGCGAGGGGACCATTATGTACAGATGATGACGGTGACGATCGAAAATGATTACACCGACAGGTTTAACATGTCTAATCAGATGAGGAGTGAATTTTGTACCCCCACTATCCTTGCTAAGTTATAATAAATATGTTATTATGGTTAGAGGATTTTAGGGTGATAAACAACGCACATTCATAACTCAAAACGGAAAGAGAATAACAGATGTATGATCCATATGCCGAATTTACCAAGCATGTTCTTCCGAACGGGCTTGAAATCCACTTCGTATTCTGGGATCGCCCCTGGATCGAAATGGAAATCGTCGTCCACAGCGGTGGACGAGAAGATCCGGTAGCGATGCCGGGACTTGCCCACTTCGTGGAGCATGTCGTCAGTGAGAACATCCCCAATCGGGGGTTCGATCAGTCGAAGGAGTTCTTCGAAATCTGCGGCGGTCAGGCCGAGTTCGGTAGCACAAACTATCTCTCGACCCGGTACAATTTCGGTGTTCCGGCCGATCTCGCCATCTTTCGTGAGGCTCTGGCAATTTTTGGTTCGATGCTCCTCGGAGCGCGACTCGAGAAGGAGGTGGAGCGCGAACGCAAAGTGATCTTCCGTGAATTTAACAGACGATACCCATGGCTCGATAAGTTAAAATGGGACATGGACATCCGCAAGGCTCTGTTCAAAGAGCATCGGCTTGAAACATGGAATGGACCGCTTGGTCGGCCAGAGGGTTTTCTTTCGGCAACGGAAGCTGACCTTCAGGATTTCTACGACAAGCATTATGTCCCTGCGAACATTAGTCTGGTGATCATTGGCGGTCTTCCGACCGAAGAAGTGATCACCGAACTCGAAAAGGGTTCGTTTGGGACAGGAAAGGATGGCGTAAGGAATCCGATTCCCCAGCCGTTCAATCAAATTCCGATTCCTGCGGAACAAGAAAAGACTGTGAAGCTTTCCGACTACGTCAGTTTCAAGGCTAACCAGACGGAATACAAGGCGACATGGGCCTTTCCGACTGACTTCCCCTGGCAGGCACGCAGGGTGTTCGACCAAGTGCTTGGAAAGATTCTATTCGACGAGATCCGTGAAAAACGGAGCTTAGCTTACAGCATCGGGACCGACTACACTGACTTTCAGGACGTCTATGAATATGAGATCAGAGGCATGGTCAGTCCTGATGCAACTCCCTACATCGACGAGCTTGTTCGGAAGTGTATCGGAATGGTTCCATCGAGACGTGACCTGTTCGATCGCAAGCTTAAATCGAGCAAACAGAAGTGTCTCATGATCGATCTCTCAGGATCGAGTCTTGCTGATGTTTCGGCAGGTGATCTGGTTTCAGATCATCGAATCATTCCCATGCAGGAAGTGTCAGATGAGCTCCAAAAGGTCACATTCGAGCAGATGGCCGAAGCCGCAGCACTCCTCAGTTCTGAACGACAGTATACCTTCATCACTTGTCCTTAAAGAACGACTAGACGAAGCAGAGACTGTTGAGCCTAAAAACTCAGCGGTCTTTTTTTAATTTCAAAATATGAAGCATCCGCGTCTACTTTTGTGCCCCCGCGAGGAATCGAACCTCGATTACAGGATCCGCAATCCTGAGTCCTATCCGTTGAACGACGAGGGCATTGAAAAAATCAAATCTAAAATCTCAAAATCCAAATCTTGATCATTGTACCAGATTTGAGATTCGATTTTTGAGATTTAAATTTTCTTCAAAGAAGCCATGGCACGCGACTTCAGACGTGAAGCGGTGTTGGGCTTGAGGTAGTTTGTTTTGACGGCTTTGTCGAGAGCCTGATAGAGAGCGGGGATCATCTTTTCGGCCTCGACTTTCTTCTTGGCCACGACCAATTTACGGAAGTTTTTAAGTTCCTGCTCGATAGCGCCCTTGCGGCGCAGGTTGAAGACGCGCTTCTTCTTGGAGGCGCGCAGGGCTTTCTTGGCTGAAGAAGTGATGGCCATATGATTTAGTGGTGCTTAACTTAACATGACGACGTAGAAAAGTAAAGAAAAATGATATATGATTGAACCATGATCGCTTCCCTCAAAGGCACTGTAACCCATACCGACCACCGTTATATCATCCTAGACGTGAACGGCGTCGGCTATAAAGTCTTCGTGACCGACGATACGCTTCATACCTTGAAAAAAGGCGTGGAAACAAGCCTTTGGACGCATCTGGCCGTCCGGGAAGACGCCCTGGACCTCTATGGATTCACGGTCAAGAAAGACAAGGACTTTTTCGAATTACTCATCGGCGTTTCCGGCATCGGTCCAAAGTCGGCCTTGAATGTCATGTCACTGGTCTCTAGCGACCAATTGGTGAGCGCCATCCGCACTGGTTCGACTTCGCACCTGGTGAAAGTCTCCGGCATCGGTCGGAAGACAGCCGAGAAGATCGTCCTGGAGCTCAAGGATAAACTAGGAGGCATCGAATCAGCCGAAGGCCGCGAGATCGCCGCCGAGCTGGCCGGCGATATGGATGTCATCGAGGCTTTGAAGGCGCTCGGCTATGATGCCGATGACGCGCGCGACGCCTTGAAGAAGATCGGAACTGGTCCGAAAAGCGGTGAATTGGATATCAGTGCGAAAGTAAAGGCGGCATTGAAGATGTTAACTTAGAGCTTGGTGAAGACATTATCCACCAGGCTTCTAATCAACTTTGAAGATTCAGATGAAATAGTACATAATGGCCCTATGATCGACGATCTCTTAGGAACGACCCGCCGCTTCATCCCGGCCAAAATATTCGGCTTCTTCAGTCCGGCATATCATTGGACGCTGGCCCTGTTGGCGGCCATCTGGTATCGCTTCCCTTCCAGGAACATCACCGTCATCGCCGTGACTGGCACCAAAGGCAAGAGCTCGACGGTGGAGATCTTGAACGCCATACTGGAAGAGGCCGGCTATACGACGGCGGTATCGGACACGATCAGATTCAAGGTGGCCGGGAAGTCATGGGACAACAAATTCAAGATGAGCACCCCGGGGCGCGGCTTTTTGCAACGCCTGCTCCGCAAAGCTGTCAGAGCCGGCTGTCATGTCATGGTCATGGAAATGACCTCCCAAGGCGCTCTTCTCTACCGCCATCGATTCATCTATCTGGACGCCCTCATATTCACCAACATCTCACCGGAACATATCGAGGCGCATGGATCTTACGAGAATTACCTAGCGTCTAAATTGGCCATCGCCAAGAACATGCGGCATTCTCACAAGCCAGATCGGACCATCATCGCCAACGTCGACGACCCCGAATCTGATAAATTCCTCTCCTCTACGGCCGATCGGAATATCTCCTACAGCCTTCATGATGTCGAGCCATATCAAGTAAAAAACGAGGGTCTTGAGCTAACTTTAGATGGTCTAACGGTGCGGTCCCATCTATCTGGTCTATTTAACATCTACAACATCCTGGCCGCCGTCACTGCCGCGCGAAGCTTCAAGGTGAGCGATGAAACGATCATAGAAGCCGTGGAAAAGATCGATAGCATCCCCGGACGCGTGCAGAAGATCAAGTCAGAGAAAGGTTTTGAGGTCGTTGTCGACTATGCGCATACCGCCGATTCGCTGGAAAAATTCTACCAAGTCTTCAAAAAGGAAGACCCCCAATCTTCGCGCAACATCTGCATTCTCGGCGGCACTGGTGGCGGACGCGACACTCGGAAGCGCGGAATTATGGGGGCTTTGGCTGATAAGTATTGCCAAGAGATAATCCTGACCGACGAAGATCCGTATGACGAAGACCCAAATAAGATCGTGAGCGACGTGGCCTCCGGAATAAAGAACAAGAAGCCGACGATCATCATGGATCGGCGCCAAGCCATCCGCGAAGCCATCCGTCGTGCCAAGCCGGGCGATTCGATCCTCGTGACCGGCAAAGGCACCGACCCTTACATCATGGGACCCCGCGGTGCCAAAACGCCATGGAGCGACGCCAGAGTCGTGCGAGAAGAACTTAAAAATGTCGAGAATTGAGACGAAGTTCTCAAATAGCCTTCACGCCGAAAACGCTATTCAAGGCATTGATCGTCTTCGGGCCGACTATCCCCTTCTCGCCAGTGATACTGAATTTGTTTTGAAAGGACTGGAGAGCTTCTCTGGTGCAAGGACCGAGTTTGCCGGTGCGCGGACAGTTATTCTTGGACTTGTCGGCCGGCGGATAGTCGCCGTCTATGAGGAGAGCGGTCTGCAGAGCGAAAACGTCCGAGGATCTCGCATTGTCCGACATGATAGGATTCGTCCACTTATGTGGCATGACCAGCGTATCCAAAGAGCCGGACAGGCTGACCGCATTATTCGAATCGAAGAAATCCTGAAGCCCTAGATATGTCTGAAAAGCCAGATCCTTGATGGCCGGACTGCGCAGAGCGTCATCCGTGAATTGCGGCTCGTAGATGTAGCCGTACTCGATGAGCATGCTGGCCGCGTCCACGGAATTATAGGCCCCAATGGCGATCAGATCCTGATCTTGTACGATACCGCCAGATTCGCCGGATAGATCACTGACGGCGCTGTATTTATCTAGCCGCTTGAAAACCGTGTCAGCGATGGCTTGAGTGGTCGTGCTGTTGTCGTATTCTTTCTGCGGCACGTAAATAGTAAATCCTGAATATTTTCCGGGGGCTTTCCCGTGGCCGGGATAATCATTGAAATGCACATGGACGACGATGTCGATATCGTTCTCATCGACCCATTTATCTATTCCATATATCCGCATCGCCACATCATTCGGCACCGTCTGGTGGTCGACTTCCGGCGTGACAGCCTGGAACTGACCCAAGCGCTCGAGATTTATGATCTCGTCTTTGTGAGCTTTCTGCCAGGCTATGATGTCATTCCATTTAGCGCTGAAATAGTCAGCGAAAGTTGGCGACCAAGCTTGCGTATCTCTAGTGATAAATACCTGGTAGCGGCTATTT
Organism: Candidatus Tayloriibacteriota bacterium; assembly: GCA_003170325.1. Taxonomy (GTDB): domain Bacteria; phylum Patescibacteriota; class Minisyncoccia; order Phycocordibacterales; family PALSA-1337; genus C7867-002. The sequence goes on along the minus strand of PMZP01000088.1, from coordinate 6,227 downwards.
TGAGACAAGAATTGTTGTAGGTCATCAGCCAATTCCACAGTCATATTCCTTTCCTTCAGCGGCCCATATTCGGCTCCACCGTAATTAGGCTCATGCCCAGGAACTAGAAGGATCCGGACTTTTTTGGCGGGAGGGGCTGCTATGAGCGGAGTGGAAGAATTGTACCTCGACCGCAATTCGGCCACGGTCTTCGGGTTATGCGAGACTATGACAGCCGCCAGTTGGATTCC
>PMZP01000088.1:0-5964 GCA_003170325.1 Candidatus Tayloriibacteriota bacterium | reverse complement strand
TATAGCATTTTACTTTTTTTCCTTTTCATCTTACATTACCCTCATGCCCGAATTACCAGAAGTCCAAACGACCGTGAATGGCCTGCGACGCCATATTATCGGCCTGACGATCATTCACGTCTGGTCCGACTACGGCGGCGCGTATTTCAAGGATTCAGACACGATCAAGAATCCGATGTATTTCAAGAACTTCAAAAAAGAGGTCCTAGGAAAAATGGTGGTGTCGGTCGAAAGACGGGCCAAAAATATATTGATCAACCTGTCGACCGATAAAACGATCCTTGTCCACATGAAAATGACCGGACATCTACTGTACGGACGCTACCGATTCAGAAAAGATGTGAGGAAAGATCCGTGGGATCCGATCGAGCCGGAAAGCCTCAAGGACCCCTACAATAGACACGTGCACCTTATGTTCACCTTTGATAATCATTGGAACCTGGCCTTATCGGATGTACGGACATTCGCCAAAGTAGTGGTTATGGATTCGAAGACAGCCCATGAATCAGTGCATCTGAATGACATCGGGCCGGAGCCTCTGGAAAAAAGCTTCACATTCGAGAAGTTCAGCGAGCGGATAGACTTGCGGCCGAACGGCAAGATCAAACAGATACTTATGGACCAAAGCATCCTAGCCGGGATCGGGAATATCTATGCCGATGAATCATTGTGGCTGGCCGGTATACATCCTCTGGAATTGGTCAAGAATATTCCGACCAAACGGTGCGAGGCTCTATTCAAGGCCGTCAAAGAAACTCTGCGGAGCGGGATCGACTTCGGGGGCGACTCGATGTCTGATTATCGGAACGTGAATGGCGAGAAGGGCGAATTCCAGGGCGAACATCATGCTTACCGTCGGACCGGAGATAAATGCGACAAACCAGGTTGTGGCGGCACGATCATGCGCCTGGTCGTCGGCGGTCGGAGCGCGCATTTCTGTAGTAGGCATCAAAGATTGACTGTCAGGTAGTCGCTTCACTCCTTTTTCGATTTCGCTCGCACGCTGTGTCTGTAAACAGTCACGCGCTACTCGCTCATCGAAATAAAAAAAGGCGCGACAGGCTTCCTATCCACCACCCTTCAGGGTTTAGGGCAGTCAGCCTGCCGCGAGTATTACGATGTCATTAGTTGCATAATGACTTTTTATACAATAGCATACAGGACAATCCCTGCAACAACGGAGACATTCAACGACTCCTTCTTTCCTTTGAGCGGAATCTCGGCGATGACATCGGCCAACTTCAAGATCTTGGGACTGACGCCTTCGACTTCATTGCCGAGAATATACAAGGACTTCTCGTGAAGTTTCATCTCACGGTAATCAACAGAGTTTGGCGCCTGTTCAATAGCAATGATTTGGAATCTTTCCGACTTGAGTCGTCTGATCAGCCTGCCAATCGATGCAAATGAATCGTCAACATGTTCCCATTCCACTAATTCTTCTGCGCCTAAAGCGACTTTGGTGAGATCCTTCCGCTTCCGGCCGAAACGGTCCAAAGGAGTCGGCGTCGTGCCGAGGCAATATATCTTTGAGACGCCTGCGGTTTCGGCTGTCCGAAAAATCGAACCGATATTATGGACACTGCGGATGTTGTCCAGCAATATGCGGATATCCTGTTTCACTGCTTTTTTTTGATGGCTATGTGGCATTTGGCTTTGTTCGTTGCTACAATAAGCACATTACCATATTATCAGCCGCCTAATCACATCGTCATGCAATTATCAGTTTTCCCTTATCTGCTTTCCTACCAACAGCTTTCGCCGGTCTTGATCCGCCTAGCACTCGGAGCCGTCTTCGTTTTCTGGGCTTACCAAGGCCTAAGGAAGAGCGGATCTTCAAACGCTTTCAAGACCATGTCTGTCGTCGAAGGCATCATAGGCATCCTTCTCGTCATCGGCCTGTGGACCCAAGTAGCCACCCTTATCGCCGCCATCGGTTTGGCCGTCTCCCTCATCCAGAAGATCCGCACTAAATCTTTTCTCACGAGCGGCGTCAACTACACGCTCATCCTCCTTGTTCTGGCCATTTCCCTTCTAGTCACCGGCCCCGGCTGGTGGGCATTCGATTATCCGCTTTAATCAATAATATATATGTCAAACTCATCCAACCCAACACAAGAGTTGCAAACGCTACGTAGTGATACCAAGAAAAAGGAAAGTGAGCTTGCGATGGAAGAGGCCAAACTGAAAAAACTTGAGGACGAAGCCCGTAATGTCACACAACATATAGGACAACTCAAAACGACTATAACAACAGCTCAACAGAGAGAAAGAGAACTGGAAGCCGAACTCAAGAGCGTGATAGAGAAGAAAAAGACGACCTAAATAAATTTTGCTTCGGCTTGAAAGAACTGATCTAACGCCCGATTTGACTAACAGGCCATTTTTCTTGTATGCTCTAACGATACGCGCCACACTAGGTCCGTATATACACTGCGCCCATAGCTCAGCTGGTAGAGCAACTCCCTTTTAAGGAGTGGGTCGTTGGTTCGACTCCAACTGGGCGCACAGTTTCGCTTTATAGAAAATATTCTTTGTGAACAGTGATGGGTAGTCCCGCCTTTTTTGCCTTATCTATTGTGTCTTGCGTACCGCGTCCTTTATTGACTTGAAAGGCATATACTTCATCTGAAATATTAACCTCCTCACTATCTCTTAAGAAATAATGCTCACGGGTAATGATGGAGTAGGGCATTTCGGAAAGATTTGCTGAATTCAGTTCTTTTATTCTTCTTAATATTGAACCCATATTGTCGATCTCGACTTTCGTAATTGGCGGGTGACACCAATTTGTATGATAGTCATGTATATAATCTTCAAGTCGAGCAGGTATGATGACTTTTAATTTTGACCCGTCTGGCTCTAGATTGAGTGCCTCGTCCATGGCAAAATAATCAACACCAGTTGCACCTCCGGTAACAATTCCATCGCCACGCCCGATAACTTCACGTACGGCATTTCTGACGTCTACTTCAACTTGTGTATTGGCGAATCTCCAGCTTCCCGTGAATAAAATCCATTTCATCGGCTGATTATAGCAGATTCTTTTATCGACCCGGATAATGCTCTAGGCGTTCTCAACTAATTCAACCCCAACATCAATCTCTCCGTTGCCAGCTCGAGATCTCTGATGCCGCGATGTCCATCATGGTACAGGGTTATGACATCGCTCGATAATATTCCGAGCTCTGCCCGTGAATAATTGCCGGCGTATCTTTTGGCTTTGCCGAAGACGAACGGGCTCAAGCCGGCTTCACCGGCCGTCTTAGCCTCGGCCGCCAAAATCATCGACTTCACTTGCCAAAAGAGCGTGCCGAGAATGCTTTCGGATTCCAGGCCGCGATCAATGGCTTGGCGATAGACCGTCCAGGCTTTAATGGAATCACGAGAACCGACCGCATCGGCCAAAGCGAAGACGTTGAAGTCTTGCTTGCCGGTCGCACTCGAATTGCCGGTACCGCCTGGAAATCTTCCGCCGACCGGTGCAGTCTCCGAAACGACTGCCTTTTCGGCCGATTTCTCAAAGGATTTCTTCAATTCGGCATTCAGCTTCCCTTCCAAGGCGATGAAGATATTCGACGACTCATTCATAGCCTCTAGGAAATCAACGATCTGCTCTTTGGCTTCTTCATTCTCGGTGACACGATCGAGGAAGATTATGTATTTATTGGAAAAAAGCCCCTGACCGCCTAGATGACTCTCGATCACGGTCGGACTCCAATTATCAGCGTTGATTTGTTCGAATGCCGCATCCGGTTTTTTGGCCCGCAAAGAATCGATCAGCTTATGCGCCTTCTCTCGCGATTGTTTTATGTCCGTTCCGTGGAATACGTAGAGCATTTTGTGATTATACTTAATACTTCATACCTAATACCTAATACTTACTTCAATTCCCCCCAATTCTTGCCCATAGCCGCCGACGCCTTCATAACAACGCCTTTTGTTTCCTTTGGATCAATGATGGATTCCATGAGCTTTTCAATTTCCTGCGCGACTTCTTTAGCTTTTGATTCTCTTATCTCATAAATAAGCTCGTCGTGCACTTGAAGTAACGGGAAAACGTCGCCCTCTAATTTATTTGCGTGAATATACTCATCGATGCGGATCATGGCCAATTTAATTATATCGGCTTCGGTACCTTGGATCGGCGCGTTAATGGCCATGCGTTCAGCTGACGCCTTGATGTAAGGGATCCTAGAAGTGATGCCTTCGAAGTAACGGCGACGCCCGAAAAAGGTCTCTGTATAGCCACGCCGCGCTGTTTCCGCTTTTACCTTATTCAGATAATCAGCCAGTGTCGAGAAGGTCGTGAAGTAGTCGTTGAGGAAATTCTGGGCCTCCTCGCGGCTGGTGCCGAGATTTTGTTTGAGCGCCAATACGCCCATGCCATAGATGATCCCGAAGTTGATTACTTTGGCTCGGCGGCGCATTTCCGGCGTCACTTCTTCTTTGGGAACTTTGAAGACGAAGGAAGCGACCGAAGTATGTACATCTTCGCCTTTTTTGAATATCTCGATGAGCTTCTCATCACCGGACAAGAAGGCGGCGATACGCAATTCCATCTGCGAGTAGTCGAAGCCGGCCAGGACGAATCCCTTTTCGGCTATGAAAGCGGCGCGTATAGCCTTTCCCAGATCGCTTTTAATAGGAATATTTTGCAGATTGGGATTCTGTGAAGCCATCCGTCCAGTCGTCGTACCAGAAGGAATGAAATCGGTGTGCAATCTGTCGTCGGCATCGAGTTGTGGCGGAATAGCGTCGATGTAAGTCGACAAAAGTTTAGCCAACTCGCGGTATTCAAAAAGTAGCGGCACGATGGGATGCAGATCGCGCAATTTTTCCAGCTCTGATTCGCGAGTCGATCGCGCCCCACCCCCTGTTTTCTTCATATTCTTCCCTTTGAGGCCGAGTCTGTCGAACAATATATCACCCAATTGCTTGGGTGAATTGACATTGAACTCAACTCCTGCCAATTTCCAGATCTCTTTTTCCAATCGCGACAATTCGATGTGATACGTTTTGCCGAGTCCGCTCAATACGACGCGATCGATCTTCACACCGCGCTTCTCCATGGCGTGAGTGATGGGGATCAATGGCGATTCGATGGTCTCATAGACTTTCTGTAAATCTTTCTTCTTGAGCTCGGCCATGATCGCCGCTCTAGCTGTCTCGAAATCATCCGTGCCGGAGAATTGTAGGATATCTTCGATCTTTGGATTGGTAATATCAGACCGGATGAGCCACAAAGCCAGTCCGACTTTTTCGACTTCTTCTTTGGAAATCGAACTGAATAAAGTCTTTTCCTCTTTTAGACTGGCGACTTCTTGTTTGCTATCCCATTTGGATACCAACGACACCAATCGTTGCGGCAATGTCCGGAATTCCAATTCACGCCAGAGCGCCTCGACCTTCTTTACGTCCAAACTTTCCTTGAAGGTCTTATCCGGCAGTTTGAATTCGATGGGCGCGTCGCGGCGAATCGTGGCCAGCATCTTGCTGAAATCGGCTTCTTCTTTGTTATCTTTGAGCAATTGGATGATTCGTGGCTTGATTCCGGCTTTGAGAAACGGCTCATCTTGGCCATTTTCAAGCTCTTTATAAATATCTTCAATGGTGCCGAATGTTTTTATGAGCGTCGTGGCTGTCACATCGCCGATACCTTTGACACCGATGATATTATCCGATGGATCGCCGCGCAATCCTTTGTAATCAGGGATGAGCTTCGGCCCGAATCCGAATCGATTCATGACCGCCTCTTCGTCATACATGATGGTGTCATTGATTCCCTTCTTCAGCGTATAGACCTGGACCTTCTTGTCGTCGACGAGCTGTAAAGTGTCCATGTCGCCAGAGGCGATCACGATGTCGATACCAACATCACCTCGCCCTTTTGGCTCAACTTGAGTGGCGCCCTTTTCGCTCCGGACGTTTTCCCTTCGTGCTTCGCAGTCGGGGAAAGTCCCT
>PMZP01000022.1 GCA_003170325.1 Candidatus Tayloriibacteriota bacterium | reverse complement strand
AATGAGTACCGCGATAAAAAAAGAGCCGTTAGATGGCTCCGAGCGGCTACGAATCGATTCTTCTGTGCTTACACCTAGTGCAACTCGCGGATACGCCGCGCCACGCCGAAGCCAACGCCTGCGACAGTGGCAATGACAACGAACACCGCATATCCGCAGATCCAGAAAAATGTCGACGCACCGAGATATGCCGCTATGCCCAAAACGCAGAAAGCTGTTTTCCAGCGCTTAAGTGCTTTGTCTTCCCTAGCGCTCACCTCCGGCGGTTCGATATAGTCGGTGTCTGCAGGTATATAGTCAGCATATCGGAATTCAGTCTGTGCTTTATTCATTTGTCCCCTTTTGTTGAGGTCTGCATCAATGATGTAGTAATGGAATATATAAGTCAATCATGTGAACAAGCCTGCCGACCATTTTACCAGCATCGGCAATATGGTCTCGTACTACTTCTTGTACTACTTATTTGCCAAGCATCTTCATCTTCCCAATACCAACCGCTCTTACCTCCCTCTTCAGCGCTTTTATATGCTTTTCCGGCTTCAAATTCTCTGGCATCTCACTACCGAGCTCTTTCATAGTCTGACGGACCTTCTTACCGACATCAAAATGAGTCCGGCGTGAATCAAGATCTCCTTTGATATTTTCCCGTCTAAGCTTCGCCTCCGTTTGGGTAATTCTGAATAGATTGGCACCAAGTTCTTCGGAACCCGCATGGTCAAGCAACTCTCCTTTTGGAATACTCTTCTTTATTTCTATCTCCTTAGAAGGCATGCCGTATAGCCCAGTATAGCCGGCATCGTTGAATAAGCCAAAGTTTGAAACACCCGAAAGACGAGCCGTGCTGAAAAGCTTCTTATTCTTGTCAGCAACATCGCTTCTCAATTGAATCCTCCTCTCCGCATCCGGTAACCCGTCAAACATTTCCTGCCTGCGCGTTTGTACTGCAAAGTAAGTCTGTGCTGTGGCTATCTCTTTCTTCGTTGAATCGCCATTCTGTGCAATCAAATAACACGCATACCTATCTAATTTATAGTCGTCAAGTCTTCTAACGATTCCATGGCCTATTTGCGTCATTTTGCCGATATCGGCAAAATGATCCTGTGGGAATTGTCTACTATTCACACAAGCTTGTTTGGCCTTGATAATAACATCCTCAAATCTTCTCCAAGTAGAATAACCGAGGACTGCCATCAATTCCCTCGCCTTCCAATATTCGACCCCATTCTCATCAAGTTTCTTGATCGATTCGAAATCCTTACTAGGGCCCATGGGCATAAGTTGCTGCGAATTATGTGTTTTATTTTTCATATTGAAATACAGATTAGTTCTATTAAAAAAGAGCGGCTGGCGCCCTTTGTTTCTCAATTATACTCCTTCTAATAAAATTGCAATCTCTAGTAGAGTTGAAATATTCGTTTTTAAATAATCCACGTAATAAAAATCCCCGCAGGCCGTGAAGCGGTGCGAGGGTGAAAATCGATCAAGTGACGATCTCCCGGAATCGGTTATGGCTGCGCCTTCTGAGATCCACCTGATTGTCGTTTGGACTCAGCTTCGATCATTCGTGAGCGGGCCTTATCGAGAAAGGCTTGTCTGTAAGTGTGGTCCGGCGGCACGAAACAAAAGTCTTTGGTTAACGACCGCCATATGATTTCGAACTTGTCTTTGTGCCCTTTGAGGACACTTATCGCCTGTTCGACAGCGCTGTGAGCATACGTAGTGCTTGGGCGAATGGCCCAACAATAGTCATCCTGATGGAGAAATGTCATTGCAAAGCAGGTCGCCCTCTCGATACTCGCAACTTTCCCTAAATCAACACTCCTGAAGTCCTTCGTCATGGCAAGCTTCCTGATGCTATCGCGGAAGTAGCCGAGAATCATGTTAATGGGCCTGATAGCGGCCCTGATCTTTTCCTTCTTTCGTGCATCAATATAGATGATGAAACCGCCAGATAGAGCGGAAATGAAAACGCATCCCAAGAACAGCAGAAATAACAGTAGCTTTTCTGCTTCGGTCCTCTCAGCTGTAATCGTATGCGAAATACGGAATACCAAAACCATAGTGACAAAGAGTCCGAGAAACGAACTGAGAATCGCGATGGTGAACCCCTTACTACTTCCAAGTATTCCAGCCAGTCTCTTGTACTCCTCATTCAGCTCCGTCAATGTCCTGCCTGAAACATCCCCTATCTGCCATCCTTCCGCCTTGAGAGATCCTCCAAGCAGATTGACTCTCTCCCACGCCTGCACCGTTTCCGGCGGAGAGACTGCCAATATTTCGTCAATACGGACGCCATCGTTTATGACTGTTTTGTCTTTTTTCATTTTTCAATGCCTTCGTATCGGAACATGGGCTTGCGGCCAACTCGTAGCTTTGCGAGCTAGGAGTTACTTCATGCCATCCGGAATAGTTCGGCAGCTATTCTGGCAAGAATACTACAACATTACGACGTATCTTGTCAAATTGCAACATTTCCCTATTTATGCAATACTACTATTCGTATCAGTTCGCCCACCGGCGAATTTATTTGTTAAAAGGCCTTTGAAGAGCTTGGGGAATGATGACTTCGAGCGATCATGTGACAATCAGTCGCTGTTGAGGACTCTTTCAGTGCAAGCCATCACATGAGCGCGAGGAGACATCATTCGCCAAGTTCACAATGAAGTCCTAACAACGGTCAGAAAACTTAATAATAGTCGTACAACTTAATAACAATAGAATAACAACTAAATAACATGTTCGATCTCAAAGTAATAAATTCAGTCGTCCAACAGCTCGAGGAAGAGCGAGGCATTCCGCGCGAGAAAACGTTGGAAGCTATAGCGATGTCCTTGGCCACCGCTTACAAGAAAGAGTACGGCAAGAAAGGCCAGATCGTCCGCGCCTCATTCGACAGCAATTCCGGCCAGGTCGAATTCTGGCAAGTCAAGATCGTGGTCGACCGCAGCCAAGTCATCATGGAAGGCGATGAGGAGATGGCCCACGAGGAGCTCAAAGCCGCCAACGTCGAAGACATCAAGATCCGCTACAATCCCGAACAGCACATGCTCATCGAAGACGCCAAGAAGATCAAGCGCAACGCCCTGATCGGCGACGAGCTCATCTTCCCCCTGGAAAGCAAGGCTGATTTCGGCCGCATCGCCGCCCAGACAGCCAAACAGATCATCATCCAAAAGATCCGTGAAGCCGAGAAGGTCTCAGTCATGAGCGAATACGGCCAAAAGGAAGGCGAGATCGTGGCCGGAACAGTCGAGCGCGTCGAACGCGGCACCGTATATATAGATATGGGACGGGCCGTCGGCGTCATCCCCTACGAAGAGCAGATACCGAGCGAGCGCTGGAAGACCGGCGACCGCATTCGCGCCTATCTTTACGCCGTCGAAGAGACCCCCAAAGGCATAGTCCTCAAACTTTCCCGCTCGCATCCGAAATTCCTTGTCAAATTGTTCGAAACCGAAGCCCCCGAGATCGCATCCGGTACCGTCGAGATCAAGGCCATCGCCCGCGAAGCCGGATCACGCTCGAAAGTCGCTGTAGTTTCTCACGATCCTCATATCGATCCGATCGGTTCTATGGTCGGCCAACGCGGCGTCCGCGTTTCCACCGTGACCAGCGAGCTTTCTGGCGAGAAGATCGACATCGTCGAATGGAATGAAGACCCAGCGCTCTTCATCGAAGAGGCCCTCTCTCCCGCCGAAGTCGTTTCGCTCGAACTCGATGATAATCAGCATCGTGCCATAGTAACCGTCACCGAAGACGAGCAGTCATTGGCCATCGGCAAGGGCGGACAGAACGTCCGTCTGGCCGCCAAGCTGACCGGTTGGAAGATAGACATCAAATCGTCCGGCGGAGAAGTCCTCGACGAAGAGGAGCCCGGCGAAAGCGAAGGCGATGTCATCACTGAAGTCGCCGCCGAGATAACAGAAGCAAAGATGGACGACCAGAAGGTCGAAGCGACGGAGCAAAATAAGGCCGAAGCAGTTGAACCGAAAGTAGAGGCAAAGGCCGACGCAAAGACTGAAGCCTTAGAAGAAAAGAAAACGGAAGAAAAGACAGAAGCCAAGGAAGAGAATAAAAAGACCGAGCCTAAAACCAAGAAGACCGCGACAAAAAAGAAAAAGGAGTAAAGTCTAACGCACAAAAATAGCATTGAAGTCATTCTTCCGCTCCTCGGAAATAGCCTCCTCTAACCTTTCATTAGTTATGCTATATGGTTTCCCCATATCGGGATCAAAGAGCATCGACTTTTTATGGCCGATGCTCTTTACGACAACCAGATGCGAACCATAGCCCAGACAGCCGTTCAAGGCATGCGGATTGACCGAAAGCATCGTGAAATATCCGTCATCGGTCTTCTTCCTGATCTCATCCAAGGACAATCGGGTATCGACCATCAATGCGCCGGCGCGTATGAGCTTTCCGGCCATCATTTGTTCCCTGTCGAGATCGGAATACCTGTCCTGCAGCTCGAAAGTTTCCTTATCCCAGATCGTCTTCAGGTATTCCTTGCCTTCTTCGGCAAATCGCCGGTAATCGAGGTTCTCATAATTATCGACTTGGAATCCCTGGTCCGTGAGCCATAAGAGCGCATCGCTCATCCAAGTCATCATCTCCGGTTCATGATGGGTGATATTGTCTAATTCGTCTAATGACAAGACCGGCTTCCCGAATGAATAGAGTAGCATCTGCAGGCATGCCTGTACGCAATGCATGCCATCCGCCGAATTTTTGAAGAGTTTGTATCTCATTGTATTAAAATTGGGGACGACCTCGCGAGAGATCGCCCCCTTGCCACTACTTGTTGCCGTTGCCGGTGGATGAACCGTGGGTGCCGCTCGAACTGGTGTTGGTCGAGCCGCCGTTTCCGCTAAGGGTGATGTTAGTCATAAAATTCCTTATAGGTGTTGCTGTATTATCGAGCCCTAGATTTCAGAGTCTAGCGGTTCTTCCTCCCCAGAGGTAAAGGTTGTGGAAATGGAGGTTCCGGCGGGATGAGGATGCGTCTTACGACGACCTTTCCCTGACCGTCTCCATCGCAAGTGCCTTCAGGCATAAGTTTCCTTTTTGTGCTTTTGTTTCTAGCGCCTATTATGAGTAGCGCTATCTATAGTTAGCATATCAAAGCAAAAAAATATGTCAATGGGTTATCCACAGTAAAAAACAATCTCTTTCAAAAGTCAATTAAGTCTCGAACCTGCAGTCCCAAAGCCTGAGCGAATTTATGCATGTTGGCTATGGTGATGTTCTTCTCGCCGCGTTCAACCATGCCGACATAGGTGCGATGTACTTTGGCTAGTTTCCCCAGACGTTCCTGCGAAACGCCCATTTTCTCCCGCTCCTCACGGATCTTCTTTCCCAATAATATCTGAAATTGTCTCTGTAGATTGGCCATGAATGATTCCGTGTTTTATTATATGATTCTACACACTATAGAAGGCAGTGGCAACCGCTGAATTTCACTTGACTTCAATATAGCAATATTGCTATACTTGCTTACGTTGGAAACTATAAAAATACTATGAAAAAAACCATAATTAAAACTGATGAAGGAAAGAAACTCGCATTCTACTCGTTCGATGACATGCTCAAAAAGGAGATGCGGTCTAAGACTTTCCGGGAAGGATACGCCAATGAGCTTGCCCGCCTTCATCTCATCCGTCAGATTCGCGAGCTTCGTCGCTCAAAAAAACTCACCCAGCAATCTTTTGCCGCCAAAGTCGGCATGCCACAGTCCGTCATCGCCCGTCTCGAGACCGGCCGACACGACTTCTCATTGAAAACGCTCTACCAAATCGCTGGCGCCTTCGGTAAGCAAGTGAAGTTAGTATAAAAAACTCCCCTCCGGCCAAGTGGTCGAAGGGGTACGAGATTTGAGCACGTGAGTGCTACCAATTCTTGTGTGCTTTAATGAACAGGTCAAAAGACAACTTGTCATCGCCGGCGTATCGGTCCATGGCGATATCCCTTAACCAGGCGTCCGACTTTAGAGCTTGAGCCACTGGCACCATACTTTCTACCAGCTCCCAACTCTCTTCCTTCGTGCAGAAGTGAGACTGAAGCCCAAAGGCACCTCCAACTCGGATATCGTTTTCAATCCTTGCATGCCAATGACCTAAGATACGATTTAACTCATTTCCTTTGTCGGTTTTCAAATCGTGGATGCCCCCGATATAGGTCGTCTGTACCCAATGAAGAAGAGAAGCGATGCCCTTTCGTAAGACCCGAAGATGAAGCTTTGTTACTGCTCCACCTGCGCGCCCTAGCCTTGTGTACAGAAGCCAACTGTTTTCGTACAGCTCCTCCCATTGTTCAAAGGTGAGGGGGTCTGATTGCTCAAGTAGTTCTTTGCCCTTAGTTTCAAACCAGAGCATGAGAGCTCGCAGAAACTCAAAGAACCCAAAGATGATCGGTGTTGTGAGTTCACACCGCAATGAATCCAGACTTGTCTTGTTGAAATCAGGCATATCGGTGCCTGCCGCCGTTTCTGTTGTATTGGTTTTCAATTTTATCTTTCTCTCATGGGGGTTTCTCTTGGCGTAATTGCCTCCAGACTGCCCATGTCTGTCGGAGAGTTTATCATAATATCTGCTATCTGTCAACCCTCCCAATCCCCCCATTTTCTGCTAGAATCGCCTCTATTGACCTTATTATTGAATGAGCCTTGCAAACAATGATGAACGAGGCGAGGACTGTTTGAACGACTTGAAATTGCTTAGTAGATGACGAGTACAATGGGAATTATGAGAAGACAGCAGTCTTCCATAATTCCCGAGTCATCTATTTAGCAATTTCAGTCGCGAGTTCCGCAGACGAAGTGAATCATTGTTTGCAAGGCTCAAAACTAACTAACAATCATGACCCACACCGTACTATTCGCGCTCATAGCCTCCATCATCGCCATCGCTTACGGAGCATTTTTAATATCCTCCATCCTGAAGAAGCCCGCCGGTAATGATCGCATGAAGGAGATCGCCGCCGCCATTCAGGCCGGCGCCAAGGCCTACCTTGCCCGTCAGTACCGCACCATCGCCGTCATAGCCGTCATTTTGTTCATCATCCTCTGGTTGGCTCTCGGTATCACACTGGCTCTCGGTTTCCTTGTCGGTGCGCTTCTTTCGGCTTTGACCGGTTTCATCGGCATGAACGTATCCGTCAGAACCAATGTCCGCACAGCCGAAGCCGCTCGTCACGGATTGGCCCCGGCTCTTTCACTAGCTTTTAAAGGCGGTGCCGTCACCGGACTTCTGGTCGTTGGCCTAGCTCTGCTTGGTGTAACGGCGTTCTTTGCAATCACTGGAAGTGTCAGCTCGCTCATCGGTCTGGCCTTCGGCGCCTCGCTCATATCAGTCTTCGCTCGTCTCGGCGGCGGTATTTTCACCAAAGCCGCTGATGTCGGAACTGACCTCGTCGGAAAAGTCGAAGCTGGGATACCGGAAGATGACCCGAGAAACCCGGGTGTCATTGCAGACAATGTCGGAGACAACGTCGGCGACTGCGCTGGAATGGCTGCTGACCTATTCGAAACATACGCTGTCACGACTATCGCCGCTATGATGTTAGGCTCGACACTATTCCCTGGCTTTTACGGAGCTCTAGCATATCCTCTAGCGCTTGGTGGTATTGCAATATTTGCGTCAATCATCGGCACTTGGTTCGTAAAGCTCGGAAAATCTCAAAATATCATGGGGGCTATGTACAAAGGACTCATCGTTGCCGGGGTATTAGCCGCAATCGCTTTCTATCCTGTTACTAATGTCATCATGAAAGCAAATGGAACTTATAGCGTCTTGAATCTTTTCGGTTGTACGCTAGTTGGGCTGATCGTCACTGGGCTGTTGGTCATCATCACTGAATACTACACATCTACAAAGTACGCTCCGGTGAAGTCAATCGCTCTGGCCTCTGTCTCTGGTCATGGCACGAATATAATTCAAGGACTGGCTATCTCCATGAAAGCCACCGCCTGGCCACTCCTCACGATCGTTGCTGGAATCTTGGCTGCTTACTACTTTGCCGGTCTCTACGGAATCGCGATAGCGGCTATGTCCATGCTTTCTATGGCTGGAATCATCGTCGCGATCGACGCTTACGGACCGATCACCGATAATGCCGGCGGTATCGCCGAAATGGCCAAATTGCCTCAAGAAGTCCGTGAT
>PMZP01000084.1 GCA_003170325.1 Candidatus Tayloriibacteriota bacterium | reverse complement strand
AAGTCTTCGCTTGATGTTATAATCAATGCATTAACATTTATATCGATATAACTTCATAAGTCATATGAACCCAAGTAATGTCCCAGCAGAGCAACGAATAGAATCTATCGGTTTTTACATATTCTTGGTTTCAGTGATACTTGCGCCTATCATCTTTTGGCCTTCACCATACATAGCGTTGGATACTGTGAAGACTATCGTGATCGCTCTTGGGGTCCTCATATCTGCTATATTACTCGGACTCATTGCACTGAAGGAAAAAAGGCTGACTCTACCACCACGAAAGATATTCTGGATTAGCTTACTCATTGTTGCATCTCTCATCGTCTCAGGACTTTTCTCCATACATTCTGGCAAATCATTGTTTGGTCAAGGATTTGAGATAAATACAGTGAGCTTCATCGCTATCTTGTTCGTTGGAGGTCTCGTTGCTTTTACTCTGATACGACGCCGATTGGACAGAGCGATACTCCTGTATGTAGGGATATTTGTGGCATATTTTATTGTATTCATGTTCCAAGTCTTGAGATTGCTATTTGGCACAGGTTTTGCTTCATTCTCGGTCTTCATGTCTCAAACGTCGAGCATATTAGGAGGGTGGTTCAATGTTGNNTAGGAAAATGAAGATCGTATATGGGGTGTTACTGGTATTGTCAGCAGTCGTCGCTTTTGTCGTCATCACTGCATCTATTTGGAGCCTTGCATTCTTGGTACTTCTCGGCCTGACGATATTCCTATCCATAAAGCGGATCCGCTCACAAAATTACGCATTCGGAACGGCTGTAAAACATATCGCATGGTTACCTCTAGTCGTCTGTGTGATTGCGCTAGTGTTGACATGGAAGGGCGCTTCGATCGCTGGTCCCATTATAAATTCAGCGGGTCTTTCTTATTCAGAAGCCTCTCTGCCATGGCAGGCGACTTTGGATGTAACTAGTGGAGTGATTAAAGCTTTTCCGATATTCGGCGTCGGACCAAGCCATTTTACTGAGGCCTACATGAACTTCAAACCCGATGCTATAAATATGGGAGATGGATGGAATCTTGAATTCACTACTGGCTTTGGACTCATACCTACTCTAGTGGCGGAACAGGGAATCGTGGGGCTTGTGCTCTGGATCCTATTCTTCGTTTTCCTGGGATTGATCGGTGCGAAAGCCCTGAAGAATAGCGGTGGTAAATCGCCAGAAAGCTTCATCTTGGTGTCTTCATATATCTCCACTGTATTCCTTTGGCTAGTTGCTATTTCATCCGTACCATCTCACGCGGTGCTATTCCTGACATTCATTATGACCGGAATATTCCTGGGTAGCAGTGTATTCAATGGGGCATCGAAGCCGATCGATATCGAGCCGAAGTCAACACGTGGTTCGAATATCCTAAAGATCATACTCGTGATCGCCATAGTTCTTGCGGCGATCTGGGCACTCATATGCTTGAAGAAGGTTATCGCTCTATCGTACTTTGGTTCCGGAGTGAAGCAGCTCACTGTCGATAAGAATCCTGACTTGGCGTTGGCTTCGTTCAGCTCCGCATATGGAATAGATCGTTCCGACGTATATCTACAAGGTAAAGTCGAAGCAGAACTGTCAAAAGCTACTCTGTTGGTTACGCAAACATCAAATTCTACGACTCCAGAGAACGTTTCAAGTTCAGATGCACTCATAAAGCAAGTCGGCGATATAGTGAATGCCGCTCTGTTAGATGCTAGAGCAGCTATTGCCTATGACCCGAGCGATTACTACAACTATATTTCTGAGGCGCGCGTTTCAGAAGTAGCCACGAATCTAAAGATGCAGAACGCGTATGAAAATGCCGTCAATGCATATATACATGCGATCAATCTCGATCCAAAGAATCCGTCGATATATTTGAACCTGGCAAAATTGGAGGTCAATCAAAACAAATTGGATGATTCTATAAAAGCGATCGGTGCGGCTCTCCAGTTAAAGTCCAATTATCTTGACGCGGTCTTCCTGCTGTCACAAGTCTATGCCGCTAAGGGAGATCTTTCAAACGCCATCATCGCTGCACAGTTCGCGTCGCAATTGAATCCACAGAATCCGCAAGTATTCTTCCAACTAGGTCTGTTGCAGTATAATAACAAGCAGTTTGACGCAGCGACCACCTCGTTTGCTACCGCTATCAAATTGCAGCCTGACTACGCTAACGCACAATACTTCCTAGGATTGTCTTATGCACAGTTAGGTAAGAACGATGAAGCGATAGCGCAGTTCGCGGCCCTTTCCAAGACTAACCCAGACAACCAAGAAGTCCTGAATATCCTGAAGACTCTGAGTGCCGGCAAGTCGATCTTTAACAATCCACAAGAAGTTGCTAGCCCCGCAAAGCGTCCAGCTTTGCCGATAAAGACGAAGAAATAGATGGTAAAACGATGGTTTTCATTTATGGGAAGAGAGATACGCGGTCTTCATGAGGCGGCGTATCTTTTGGCGTCATTCGCTTTTCTGTCTCTCATATTAGCGCTAGTACGTGACAAGCTCCTGGCGTATACATTCGGTGCCGGACATTCATTGGATATATATTATGCTGCGTTCCGTATCCCTGATCTCATATTTGCCACAGTCGGCTCATTGGTATCGGCATCTATACTATTGCCGTATTTCATCGAGCGA
>PMZP01000066.1 GCA_003170325.1 Candidatus Tayloriibacteriota bacterium | reverse complement strand
AGATGTAAGATATACTGCGTATTAACGTCATTATCACTGCAAGTTCAAATATATGAAAAAATATCTTATTATCGCTACGTTGGCTCTATTTGCAACAGTTTCGACCGATTCATTCGCTTCGGCGCAAAATTACACATTCAATAACGATCTATCTGTCGGAACCACAGGTCAGGACGTGGTCAATCTGCAGACCTGGCTCATCGGCAACGGATTCAACATCCCGGCGGTGAGTTCCGGTATGGCTTCGAAGGGATATTTCGGATCGGAGACCAAGACGGCTGTAGCCGCTTACCAGCAATCAGTCGGATTGCCGGCTTTCGGTTATTTTGGGCCGTTGACACGGGGGCGCTTTAATAGTGGTCCTCACACCGACGTAAATTTCAAAGTGAATTCTCCAAATGGAGGTGAAGTTTGGCAGAGAGGAACTACCCATAATATTACTTGGACAGGTGCGCCAGGAATCCTCAATCAAACCGGCGACATTAAACTTGAATTCCAAGTTCCGGCTTGTGCGGAACCGACAGCCAATCCACGTTGTATGATAGCCGTACGAGCGCCATTTGATATTATCACGGGAGTCAATCTTAGTTCAGGAACGTATACATGGAGCGTCGGCACTTACGATCCGGGTGCCGTGCCCGGCTATACAGTCGAGCCGAACTACCTTCCCGACGGCCAATACAAGATCCAAATTTGCCCAACAAGCGGTTCACAATGCGATGAGAGCGACAATTATTTCACCATGACTTCAAATGGCACAGTCTCTGGTAACGCGCCAGTGATTAATGGCGTAGATGCGCCGACAACACTGGCAGTCGGCCAGACTGGAACTTGGACTATTCGCGCGACTGATCCTTTGAACGGAACTTTGAGTTATTCAGTCTTGTGGGGTGACGAGCCAGGATATGCAGTAACTGGTAGCACAATGGCGGTTCCGGCAGTGATGCAAACGAATACCTTCGCGCATTCTTACTCGAACGCCGGGAATTACATGGTCACATTCACGGTCAGAAATAGCGCTGGGCAGCAAGTTCAGGAGAGCTCCAGTGTCCAAGTCACTGGTTCGAATACCGCCGGTCCATTGAGGATCATTTCGCCCAATGGAGGAGAGATCTGGCAAACGGGAACGACGCATAATATCACTTGGACTTCGCCGGCTTATCTTATCGCTACGAATGCAGATTTGCAGTTGATGCCGAATAATTCCTGCTCTGGACAATTTTGCACGCAGATGTACAGGATGCCATATACGATCGCCGCGAATATCCCTATCAATCAGAATTCATATAGTTGGAATGTGGGAAACGTTTTGCCATCCGTACCGACCAATTCCTCATATAGCGTTGCTCCTGACGGCCAGTACACGATTCAGATCTGCCAAACAGGCACAAGTGTTTGCGCTTTGAGCAATTCACAGTTCACGATCACGTCTAGCCAGACTTCCAATGTTCCCGACATCAACGTCATCTCTCCGAATGGGGGAGAGATGTGGGATCAAGGATTGTTCCATAATGTTCAAGTGAATGTTACCGGTGATGCCGCCAAAATTGGCAATCTTATAAATGTGTATCTGGTAGATTCCAGCAACCATCAAACGTTCCTGACTTCGCTCACGAATACCTCGCCTGGGATAAATAATATCTCAGTCCAGCCAGGTCCGGCCGCCTACGCGGGTACATATAGGATTTTTGTGACCCTTTATAACAATTCACAGATCCAGGCATACGATTATAGCGATGGCTATATAACGATAACAACCGCTCCGCCTTGTCCATTCGGATACACTTGCGCCCCGCTCTAACTAGGTGGGTCCCAAAAGACACCTAAAAACCAAAATTTGCGCGAATCTTGGCGTTATGTTAAGCTAGTTTCTACGCGCCTACTGGCGTTTTAATAATCTATTAACAATTTATCTCGGCTCTTCCTTTCGACCTGGTTCATGTGTCGAAAAAAAGGGCTGAGCACTAAATCAATAATAATATGGCAGCAGAATTCAATCGTACCAAGCCGCACGTCAACGTCGGCACCATCGGTCACATCGACCATGGAAAGTCCACATTGACAGCCGCTATCCTAGTCGTTCAGGCCAAGAAAGGCCTGGCCAAGGAAAAGGCTTATTCCGATATTACCAAAGGAGGCACCGTTCGCGATGCCACCAAGACCGTTACCATTTCGCTCTCGCACGTCGAATATGAGACGGCAAAGCGCCACTACGCGCACATCGACTGTCCGGGACACGCTGACTTCGTCAAGAACATGATCACCGGCGCCGCCCAGATGGACGGAGCTATTCTGGTAGTGTCCGCTACCGATGGAGTGATGCCACAGACTCGCGAGCACGTCCTTCTGGCTTACCAAGTCGGTGTGCCGAAGGTCATAGTCTTTTTGAACAAGTGCGACCTGGTTCCGGAAACCGACCTCATCGACCTAGTCGAAGAGGAAGTGCGTGAACTCCTGACCAAGAATAAGTACGACGGCAAGAACGTCCCAGTCATCCGTGGTTCGGCCACCAAGGCCATCGAGGGTGATGCCGCTTATGTGGCCAAGATCGATGATCTTATGAACGCTCTAGACACTTATATCCCTGATCCGGTCCGCGAAGTAGACAAGCCGTTCCTCATGCCCATCGAAGACATCTTCTCGATCGAAGGCCGCGGAACCGTTGTTACTGGCCGTATCGAGCGCGGGAAGATCAATATCAACGAGGAAGTGGAGATCGTCGGCTTCAAGGATACCGCCAAGACCGTTGTTACCGGCATCGAGATGTTCAACAAGTCTCTCAAGGAAGGCTTGGCCGGAGATAATGCCGGATTGCTTCTTCGCGGCGTCGCCAAAGAGAACGTCTCTCGCGGCCAAGTCCTGGCCAAGACTGGTTCCGTCAAGCCTCATACCGAATTCGAATCAGAAGTTTACGTTTTGAAGAAAGAGGAAGGCGGCCGTCATACGCCGTTCTTCACAGGCTATAAGCCCCAGTTCTATATCCGCACCACCGACGTCACCGGTGAAGTGACTCTTCCGGAGAAGGTTGAGATGGTCATGCCGGGAGATACCGTCACATTCAAGGTCAAGCTGGTCGCCCCGGTAGCCTTGGAAGACAAGCAGAGATTCGCCGTCCGCGAGGGAGGCAAGACCGTTGGAGCTGGAGTTGTAACCAAGGTCATCGCGTAGGAAATTGAAAATTGAAGATTAAATTGAAAAATCATGGCAGCCGAAAAAAACACAGTTAAAAAAGAGACCAAGCCAAAGGCGGCTCCACGGGTCCGCAAAGCCAAGAAGGCCGAAGGTGAGATACCGCATCTGCGCATCCGGGTTCGGGCCTACGAGCATAAGATCCTCGACGCATCGATCAAACAGATCATGGATACGGCGGCCCGCTACGACGCGGAGATCCACGGTCCGGTGCCGCTCCCCACGGAAATCAAGAAATACACCGTCAATCGCGCCTCATTCATCGACAAGAATAGCCGGGAGCAGTTCGAGATGAGAGTTCACAAGCGCTTGATCGACATCGTGAATC
This sequence comes from Candidatus Tayloriibacteriota bacterium, assembly GCA_003170325.1. GTDB lineage: Bacteria > Patescibacteriota > Minisyncoccia > Phycocordibacterales > PALSA-1337 > C7867-002. The sequence continues at coordinate 2,257 of PMZP01000066.1, read as the reverse complement.
CCAATCCGAAAGTCATCGAAGCGCTTACCAACTTGAGTTTGCCGTCCGGAGTGAATATAGATGTGAAGATGATGTAGTTTGACAGTGAGGAGGTGAGACATTCACTTTTCGGAACGCGGAAAATTTGTTGCAACAAATTATCCTAATCCTCGAAGATTTTCTGCTGAAAATCTTCTGCGGACATTCCTCAAAATGAATGTCTCACCTCCTCACGTAAAGTAAAATCATGAAATTCATACTAGGAAGAAAACTCAATATGACGCAGATCTTCGACGCCAAAGGCGCCGCTATTCCGGTTACGGCTGTAGTCGTCCGCGGAAACATCGTCACCCAAGTCCGTACCAAAGACAATGACGGCTATGAAGCCGTGCAGGTCGGCGAAGGTTCCCGCAATGTGAGTCGCATCAATAAACCCATGAAGGGTCACCTCAAAGATCTAGGAAATTTCGCCTGCCTCCGGGAGTTCCGCCTTGATTCAGAGGCTGGAGGACCGGCAGCCGGCGCGACTGCGGCCAAAGTCGGCGACAAGATCGAGATCTCGCAATTCAAGCAGGGCGACACGGTCATGGTCAGCGCCACTTCCAAAGGCAAGGGCTTCCAGGGTGTGGTCAAACGCCATGGCTTCCACGGCGGCCCACGGTCTCACGGCCAGAAACATTCCGAGCGCGAACCGGGTTCTATCGGCGGAGGATTGCGCACTCACGTCCCAGTCGGCATGAGGATGGCTGGCAGGATGGGTAGCGATCGGGTGACTGTCAGAAATCTGAAGATATCGCACATTGACGCCGAAGAGAGCATCCTGTATGTTTCCGGAGCGATTCCGGGACGAAGAGGATCATTAGTGGAGATAGTCAGTCAATAAATCCGAAATACGAAGTTCTAATACCAAAATGGAAACCAAAGTATACAACCAAGCAGGCAAAGAGACAGGAAAGATAACTATTCCCGAAAGCGTTTTTGGTCTGCCCTGGAATGCTGACTTGGTCCATGAAGTAGTGCGTTTGATGAACTCCAATTCACGAACGAATGTCGCACACACAAAGACTCGCGGTGAAGTCCGTGGAGGCGGCAAGAAGCCCTGGCAACAGAAAGGAACCGGTCGCGCCCGTCACGGTTCGACTCGTTCGCCCATCTGGGTGGGAGGCGGTGTTGCCCATGGTCCTCGCAATACACAGAATTACGATCGCAAGATCAACAAGAAAGCCAAGGCCAAAGCCTTTTATACTATTTTGTCCAAGAAGTTCAAGGAAGGCGAGATACTTTTCCTCGATTCCGTGAATATGACTGCGCCTAAGGCGTCTGAAGCAAAGAAGATGCTTACGGCACTTTCGACCATTAAAGGATATGAGAGATTGGCCACAAAGAAGGTTAATACGGCCATCATCGCTTTGGACAAGAAGTCCTCGGTCGTCGAAAAGAGCTTCGGTAATTTCGGCAACGTCGATATCGAGGAATTCCGCAATATCAATCCCGTTTCGGTTTTGAACCATACGTTTTTGATCGTCGCCAATCCCGGCGAATCTCTCAAGGCACTGACTGTTAAGGCGGGAACGAAGGTTGTCAAAGCCGCGCCGGCTAAAGTTAAGGCGTCTGCCGCAAAATAGATTTGAGATTTGATTTTAAAGATTTAACATACCAACATGCCATTATTCGGATTCAGAAAAGACAAGAAGCACGAACAGAGCCACATCCAGGCGCAAGCCGGTCTGGCTAAGAACGCGGCCGCCGCCGACAGGAAGAAAGGGAAGGTGAACGCCGTCAAGCCGAAGTCTTCAGTCAAGCCGGAAAAGATCTCCGGAAAAGTGGTGACTAAAGATGCCGGAGCATTAAAATCAGCCCCGGCTATGCCAGTCGGTCATTTTACAAGCGCTACAGACTCCATCATCCGTCCGCGAGTGACAGAAAAGTCCGGGCTCTTGAGCCAGAATGGGGTCTATACTTTCGAAGTGACCAGGAATTCCAATAAAGCCATGGTCGCCAAAGCAGTCAGGGCTTTGTATAAAGTCACACCGGTGAAGATCGCCATGATCAACACGCCGATGAAGAACGTCTTCGTCAAAGGCCGCAAGGGCACGGTTTCAGGCATGAAGAAGGCGATGATCACTTTGAAGAAAGGGGAGAAGATAGACTTTGTATAATGATGAATTTTAATTTTTAATTTATTCCTATGAAAACATACCGCCCAACATCAGATTCTCGCCGACATATGACGGTCCTACCGTTCAAGGAGTATTTGACAGCTTCGGAACCGTACAAG
>PMZP01000036.1 GCA_003170325.1 Candidatus Tayloriibacteriota bacterium | reverse complement strand
TCCTAAATGCATCTGAAATAGTTCATTATGTTTAATATTATCATTAGCGGTTTAATTGGCATAGTCATTCTTGTCGTCGCTGGTGGGTTAGCAGACAATTTCGTTAAAACGACAAGTGATAAAGTCGGTGCCCTGTTTGCCATATGCTTCGCTGGATTGGTTGGACTTGCCTGTTATTCCCGTTTTCTTCAAGACTTTGATCGCGAACAATTCACAGGCTTGCCTGTGACCAATCACGTTGATATGGTGGGCAAAGTCTTCAATCCTCAAACTTTCATAGTAAACGAGCATCGGACCATGGTGTACGATAAAGACGGGAAGGTTTATGCCTTGGACGGTATTAAGCTCGAAAGCGGCCTCACGACTGAAACTCTGACCGTCGGGACAAATATCTCCTACGTCGTTTACCCAAAGGGTGGCCAGCTCTTCTTCGGCCGGTTGGGAAGCTGAATCTCCCCGCCAGTAATCAGTTCACGCAGATGCTTCTGAAGCGCTGCGTGATTTTTTTATCAACTACAGGAATTTACGATGACGATTTTCATAGATTTGCATATCCGAGGTTACCACCGCCTTCGGATTTGAGGCACTACAGTTGACTGTAGTGGCACTAGTATTTCATTGTGACTACACTCAACTGTAGTGGGACGGATTGGGACGTACTACCCTCCGCGCCGTCCTATGCCGGTTGCGCGACCGATAAGATTCAATCACGATTATTTCCGCTTACTTGTTCCCCGGCAGGACTTCCACGCTTGAATAGGTGATCTTCTTCGCGCCGAAGATCAATTCTTTGACGTCATTAAATAGAGAGCCGACGCTGGCAACTAATGATTGTGTGGGGGTGCCGGCCTTATTGACTGCGATAGCCACTGCATTTTGCGAAGCAAAGCCAAACGATGAAAACGAACCGAGCCAAAAGGTAAAAATGATAGCGGTGATGCCGAATGATCCCAAGAAAGCATACCTCTTGCGGATATGCTCCGGCTTGGCGCGCATCGATTCAAGGTGTTGTTGGAAAGCCATCGAAATTGAAAATTGAAAATTGAAAATTGAAAATCTTTAATACAATTATATTACTCTTTCTCTAACACCACAACCTCGGCCTCCTTCCCTTCCAGATCCTTCTTTTTGAGCGTCAGCTTGGCTTCCGGCTTGGGATTCTCGCCGGCTTCTTTGAGAAAGGCCTTGAGCGCATCTTTGCCGCCTATATCGCCGTAGTGCATGGGAATAATGAGCTTCGGACTGATAGAAATGGCCAACTTGTAGGCTTGCGCCGGATTCAATACCCCTTCTCCGCCAACAGGTACGAACAAGATATCCACTTCGTCGATCCCTTCGTCAGTCTCTTTGGGCAATTCCGGGGTATTGACGGCACCGAGGAAGCAGATGTTCATGCCCTCGAGCGCGACGGTGAAGATCGTATTTATTCGTGCTTCCTTGCTTGGAGTCCGGCCGTCATATCCGGATTGCGAAGCCAAGCCTTTGATGAAGACGCCTTTCACTTCATATTCGCCTGGACCGGAGATGACAAAAGGCTTCTTCTCGCCGAATGAGACTTGGTCGATACCATTCATGTCCGGATGATTGAGGCTGGAGAGCACGATATCGGCTCCGAATTTGGCTGTCTTTAGCTCCGAATCCTTGGAGACCGGATTGAAGGCCAGAATGGTGTCTCCGAACTGCACTTTGACGAATTCGCCGCCGAGGTAGGTGATGATCATGATGGGAATATTTTAGCAAATAAAGATCGCTCTTGCCAGGCCATAACGTTATATAAAAAACCACCGCTGGCATTGAAACCATCGATGGCCGACGAAGACAGACAAATCAGTCGCTGATCCGATACTGCGGCGTAGCTCGATCGGAAGGCGGCGTGGCGAATAGCCAGAGACCAAGAAACCACAAGATGATCCCAACGATCATGCCGATAATAAACCCTGCAGCATGACACAACCTCAATGGCAGCCCGTTATCCGGGCTGATCAACAGCCTCAGAAAAACAGAACCCAAGAACCCAAAGCCTAACAAGCAGAGAAAGAGCATTATCCCGGACCAAGGCCAGTCGGGCAAATCAAGATGTCTGCGATTACTTCTGACTTTTTGTTCATTCATACTGTAATTCCAATCTGCCGCTAGAATACTCCAACCTAGACAAAATGGCAATTATGCGATAGTATCGTCTGATTCAGTTCGTTTAATTGTGAACCTCGCGTAATACCGCAATTTTGGCGCTTAGTGACAGCCGGCGTCGCATTATCAATTAAAAAGCGGAACGCGTTCATAACACATGTTCAAGAAACTAAGAGACACCTTAACAGGACACAAAGACAACAAGGAACCGGAAACGAAGAAGCAAGAGGAAAATAAGCAAGAATCAGTCGCCGTAAGCGCCGTAAAGACAGCGACAAAGCCAGCGGCGGTTGGAACGTCCGTAGCAAGTTCAACGCCTGCAACAGATTCTGTCACACCGGCAGCGGGGAGCGACGTGCCAGCCAAGAAAGCACGCAAAGCCGTCGTCGAAAAAAAACCGAGGACTTTCTCGGACTCTTCACTGCCGCCCAAAGAAAAGGAGATGATCCTGACCGATGAGCAGAAAGCCAGCCTCATGGGCAAGCTCATCCTCACTATGAAGAACCCGCCGATCGTCGGCGACCTGGTGGAGGGTCCGGTCATCTCGCTGGAAAAATCTTCCGTCTACGTGGACTTGACACCTTTCGGCACCGGCATAATCTATGGCCGCGAATTCATCATCGCCCGCGATGTCATCAAGAAGATAAACGTCGGCGACGTCATAGCAGCCAAGATCGTCGACAATTCCCACAAGGAAGGCTATTTCGAGCTCTCGCTCAAGGAAGCCCGTCAGGCGCTCATCTGGAATGAGGCCGAGATCGCCATCAAAGAAAAGAAAGTCTTGGACCTTCTCGTCAAAGAAGCCAACAAGGGCGGTCTCCTCATTGAATGGCAAGGTATCGTCGGCTTCCTGCCAGCTTCACAGCTCAAAGCCGAACACTATCCGCGCATCACTGACGGCGACAAGGATAAGATCCTGGACGAATTGAAGAAACTGATCGGCACCCGCTTGAACGTGGCCATCATCACGGCCGATCCCAAGGAAGGCAAGCTTATCTTCTCCGAAAAAGGCTCGGAATCGAAAGAGAAGGAGAAGATCGTCAGCAAATACGAGATCGGCGACGAAGTCGAAGGAACAGTGACCGGCGTGGTCGACTTCGGAGTCTTCGTCAAGCTGGAAGAAGGCCTGGAAGGGCTGGTCCACATCTCCGAGATCGATTGGGGCCTGGTAGACGATCCGCGCAATTTCGTCAAGGTGGGCCAGAAGATCAAGGCCAAGATCATCGAGATCAAGGATGGCAAGATCTCCCTCTCATTGAAACAACTCCGACAGAATCCTTGGGTCGATGCTTCCAAGAAGTACGCCAAGGATATGGCTGTCACTGGCGTTATCATCAAATTCAACAAGCATGGCGCTCTGGCTTCCATCGAAGAGGGTGTGGCCGGCCTGGTCCATGTCTCTGAATTCGGCTCTGAAGAAAAGCTAAGAAAGACCCTAGAGCTCGGCAAAACTTACGACTTCAAGATCACCCTCTTCGATTCCAAGGAACAGAAGATGGCGCTCACTTACACGGGAGTCAAATAATTGATTACCGAAAATATGAAAACCGCAGAACTGCCTGCGGTTTTTGTTTGGGATTCAACCACTCTCTATAAATCAATTCGCGTTGAAAACACTCATGGCCTTCTCCTTGCTTTCTTTGACGATCATTTCGATCGCTTCGAATGCTCTCTTTGAGACTCTCTTCAGGACTTTCAGCTCATCATCCTTGAATGGTCCGAGAATGAACTTCTCGATCTTCTCATCACCGTGAATTGGTTTGGCATTACCTTTGGCGTTCTCCGGCGCTGTGCCGATGCGGATCCGCAGAAACGCTTCGGTCTTGACGGCTTTGATCACCGACTCCAATCCATTGTGCCCGCCGGAGCTGCGATTGAAAGCGATCTTCATGCGCCCCAATGGCAAAGCGAAATCGTCGTAAATGACGATCAATTTTTCCGCAGCCTTCTTGCTCTTGACCAACTGCCCCACGACTTTTCCTGAATTGTTCATAAAGGTATCCGGCGCCACGAAGCTCAATTTCTCCCTGCCAATTTTACCAGATGAGACATCGGCGTTTATCTTCTTATTGAACTTGAGCTCGTCAGCACCGCTTTCTTCGCGGACACATTCAAGAACCATGCGTCCCGTATTGTGACGCGTATTCTCATATTCTTCTCCGGGATTTCCCAGACCGGCTATGACGTATGGCATATTAGTAAACAAAACATATCATAAAATTTGCTTAAATCAAAATTTTGCGCTATATTAACGAAATTATGGAGCCAGATCACGCAGAAAACAAACAAGAATCTCGCTCCTTCGGTAAGTCAGTCTGGGAATGGGCCAAAGTCATCGTCATCGCTCTACTCATATCGCTCCCCATCCGCTTCTTCATCGCCGAACCGTTCGTCGTGAACGGCGCTTCGATGGATCCGGCATTCTCAACCGGCCAATTCCTCATTGTCGACCGTCTGACATATCGCCTGGAATCACCCAAACGCGGCGATGTCATCGTCTTCGAATATCCAGATAACCCCAGCATCTACTACATCAAACGGATCATCGGTCTGCCCGGCGAAACCTTAGACATCAAGGACGGTAGCGTTGCGATCACGACTGTCAAATCATCTACGGCCGCGGCGCATACAGAGGTATTGAACGAGTCTTATATCGCGCCTATTCACGCTTCTCACGACACGTACCATATCGCTCTCGGCCCCACGGAATACTTCGTCATGGGCGACAACCGCGCCCAAAGCTCCGATTCCCGCGTCTGGGGACCGCTCGATTCACAGTTCATCATCGGCCGACCGATCGTCAGACTGTTCCCTCTGAATACGCTCTCCATATTGCCGGGCAAGGAAGACCAGTAGTCGATAAAAAAATATGGACAACAACCAATCAACGAAAAGCGAAACCAAATTCATCGCCTACGATAACCTCGACAAGATCGGAGAGGTAGCCGTTTATTACGGATTTGCTCCGGCCAAAAGCCCTAACATCACCAAAGCCGACTTGGACGCCGCCAAGGACATCTTGGAAGGCGATTATGTCGACGACAACACCGGGATGCATGGCCGCTTGCCGCTCCATGTCGAAGAAAAGATCGCCTTGATCCGCATATATGAGGAGTTACACATGCACTTGCTATCCCAACCGGTCATGTTCTACTTCAAGGATCCCTGCAAGAATCGCCTGAAAAAATCCGGGCACGCTCGTTACGCCGACTTGGAGATCCTAGGGCTTTCAGGATCGATCGCCGAAGCCACTCTCATCCAAACAGCCCGTGCCATGCTCACGAACGAAGGCTATGATAATACCCTAGTGGAGATCAATTCGATCGGAGACAAGGATTCGATGATGCGATTCGTACGCGAACTCGTAGCATATTACCGGAAGAACCTCAATGAGATGTCGCCCGAATGCCGCCAGCTCTTCAAGAACGACCCCTTCGAGCTTCTGGCCTCGCATGACGAATCATGCAAAGCCTTGAACGCCGCAGCTCCGCGCGCCATGGATTTCCTTTCGGAAGAGAGCCGACGTCATCTGGAAGAGGTCCTAGAATATCTGGAGACTTTGAAGATACCCTACATACTGAACAACGGCCTCCTCGGCAACCGGAAATATTGCACCGAGACGATCTTCACTATCGTGAATACCGGCGTGGCCGAAAAGAAGTCCGGCGAACAACAGATACTGGCCGTCGGAACGCGCTATAACGGATTGGCCAAGAGATTGGGCAACAAACGCGACATCCAGGGAGTCGGCATCTCTCTTCTCATCAAGGAGGGCCAGAACGGCTTGCGCAAGCCTTTGACCAAACTCAAGCGTCCGATCGCCTCATTCGTCCAACTCGGCTTGGAATCAAAGCTACTATCACTGGATATCATCGAGCGCCTGCGCCAAGTCAAAATCCCCCTTTATCTTTCTCTGGCCAAAGATCGCCTGGGAGCCCAGGTATCTTCGGTTGAGAAATACCACACTCCATATGTCATCGTCATGGGCAAAAAAGAAGCCGTCGAGAAGACCGCCATCGTCCGCCGCAACGATACCCATGCCCAAGCCATCGTACCTCTGGAAGAGTTGCCGAAATACATGAAGAAGATCGAGGAAGGGTTGAATAGATAAGATATGTATGCTAATCTGACTCCCATGATAAACGTCGAAGTAACTAGGAATCCCGGAGAGAACGCCATGGGCGTAGTGCGCCGCTTTAGCCGCAAAGTCCAAGGCTCCGGCGTCATTCCGCGTGTCAGAAGCCTGCGTTCCAGCGGCCGCGTCCAATCCCATTACAAGGTCAAACAGCGCGCTCTGACGCTCATCAAGCGCCGTGAACATATGGCCGAGCTCATCAAACTGGGCAAAGCGCCGATCAAGCCGGAGCGCGGCGGACGCAAATAATCCACCTGTGACCGTCGAAATGAGCAAGACCTTTAATCTAGTGAATGAAACCGACGCCACGCTTCCTCGCGTGGCGTTTCGCGCTATCAAGGATTCCGTTCTTGGCACAAAATATAGCTTATCTGTGATCATAGTTCCGCCAGCACGGATGAAGAAGCTCAACACTATCTACCGCGACAAAGAAAAAGCGACTGACATATTGAGCTTTCCTCTCTCTGAGAATGAGGGCGAAATATACATATCTCCGAGCGAAGCAAAAAAAGAGGCCAAAAAATTCGGACGTGCATACGAGAATTTCCTAGCCTTCCTCTTTATCCACGGATGCGTCCATTTGAAAGGACACGACCATGGGAGTACAATGGAAAGCATTGAGACTCAAATTCGGAAAAAATTCCGAATTTAATTAAAATGGCACGAAACATCATCACAGGCATCGACGTCGGCAGCTACTACGTGAAAGTAGTCATCGCCACGACCAAGGAGCGCACCGAGCACGGCATGCCGAAGATCATCGGCGCGGCCATGACTGAATCGCGCGGCTTGCGCCACGGCTATGTCACCAACCTGCGCGACGTGGCCGACTCCATAAAGAGAGCCGTGGCCAGTGCCGAGGAAAAAGCCGGCATCAAGGTCAAGAAGGCCTTCGTCGGCATTTCCGGCATCGGACTTTCGGCGACGACCGTTACAAGCTTCGTCATGACTTCTCGGGCTGACGCGGAGATAACTTCTTTAGACTTAACAAAACTTCATGAGCAATGCGAAAAGGACATGCCGCCGACCGTCTCCGCCAACCGGCGCACGATCTACGACATCCCCCTGCAGTACAAGATCGACGGCTTTCCCTCGCTCGGCTCTCCCGAGGGTATGAAAGGCAACAAGCTGGAGATGAAGACTCTCTTCATCACCTGTCTGGACCACCACGTGGCGGACCTCATAACCGCTGTCAATGACGCCGGGATCGAGGTCGAGGATATCATGGCCGCTCCCATCGCCGCCGGCTTCGTCACCCTTACAAAATCGCAGAAGATCGCCGGTTGCGTTCTGGTCAACATCGGCGCGGAAACAGTCTCCATCGCCGTCTTTGAGAACAATATCCCCATCTCCCTGGAAGTCTTCCCTATCGGCTCGACGGATATCACCAACGATATAGCTCTAGGTTTGAAAGTCCCCCTGGAAGAAGCCGAGCAGATCAAGATCGGAGCGATCACCGGCAGCTCCTATCCGCGCAAGAAATTGGAAGAGATCATCACAGCCCGCCTATCCGACATCTTCGAACTGATCGAGGCTCATTTGAAGAAGATCGGTCGGAATGGCCTCCTGCCCGCAGGCATCATCCTGACCGGCGGCGGCTCCGGATTGAATTCCATAGACGAGATCGCCAAAGCAGCCCTAAAGTTGCCTTCGCGCATCGGCACTATCGGCGTCCTCGACGGAAAAAGCTCGTTCAAGGACGCAACTTGGGCGGTCGCTTACGGCCTTTGCATCTGGGGCGCCCATGCCGATGAGGGTCCGGAGATCGACACTTCACTGCGAGCCGTCAAACAGACATGGAAGGCCGCCTCGAGGTGGTTCAAGCAGTTTTTACCCTAATTAATGGTACTACCCGGACATCTCGCAGGAGGATACCTAGCAACCAAAGCGTTGCTTCTTTTGACTCACGCTTCATTCACAGCCTCTCAAACGACATCACTGCTCATAATCGGAACTTTGGCTGGCGACTTACCGGACATCGATTTGATCCGTTTCTATCTGGCTGGTCGCTTTCATTCGTCCAATATTAGAAGCCATCGTACTTATATAACTCATACGCCGATATTCTGGCTAATGATCTCTCTTATAATTGTGGCTTTCGGATCGATATTCCAATCAACATTCGTAGAATATCTCGGATGGATCATTCTCGTCGGAACATGGTCTCACCTCATCCTAGACTCGATCGAAGATGGCGTCATGTGGTTATGGCCTTTCACCAAGAGAAGATTCGCCTTGGGCCGTTCGAGCGATTTTGATCCGCTCAAATATGGCGGCCATTATCGACCCGGTACATTCATGTTCCATTTCAAATACATAACAACGATCTATATGAGACAGCGCGTGTCGTTCTATATAGAGATACTGATTACTCTAATCGCCTTATACATAGCCATATTCAGATAGCATTGACTTTTTCCGTGTTTGTGCTATAATGGTTATAGTCAAGCTCGCTGAAATATGTGCACTTTCGGGATAGCTTATTGCATGTCTTCTTTTTACAAGTACAAGGCATGCAACAAGCTATCTCGTCGTGAGGTAGTACAGTAAATTGCCTGAACTGGAAATAAGGGATTTATCCCAAAGGTAAAGGTAAGCACTACCGCCGGATTGAAAACCCGCGGCGCAAGCCGAAAGTGCATTCTCAATTGTCTATGACAAATATTACATGGTCGGATGAACTTGGAAATCGGAGTCGAAGAAATGGACTGCTCATCATCCCTCCCGGTGAGCAGGCATATTGGTTCTGTGGCGGGTCCGATAAAAATGTGAGAGTCGTGGTGTCTCGCTACAACAAAAATGGAAAGTGGAGCCACACCACCTACGAATTGGAAGTCGCAGACGGAGTTCGTGCACAGCCAGTCACACAGGGATGGGAAAGTGGCAAATGGCGCGAAGGGTTCGCTAAGGCCCTTGAGTTGAATCCGATGGCGTTGTGGAGCGACATTGCCGCAACGCTCCAAATTCCAGAAGAGACCTTAGTTGGACTAAAACCAGAAAAGGGCTCCGGAAAGTTCATTGTCATCCCAAATGGTCCCCCGCCGGGCCAGTCTTCCGAAGCAGAATAATGGCAAGTGATAATTCAGTTTCGCCAGGTTTCTAAACGTGGTACGCCGAAAGGCAATTGAGAATTTTACGAGCGCTCTTTGAGTGATTTCGTAAGCGGAGTATGGCCCAGTGCCCTACTCCGCTTCTCTGTATCCGAGTCTTCAAATCCCCAGAAACTTGCCCACCTTCCCTTTTTGATTTGTACTTTGAGGCGGCCTGTCGCTAACTTGTATCCTAAAACCCCTGTGGTAAGATACCCACCATAGCTCTACCCGAATGCATGTCGGCTCTGGCAGACCTAATTTTCAATTTCTAATTCATAATTTCCAATCCCGCTATGCCCAACATCACTCCCGATATCGAAGCTTTCGCCCGCATCAAAGTCCTTGGCGTGGGCGGTTCCGGCATGAATGCGGTGAACCACATGATCTTGAGCAAAGTCCGTGGTGTGGACTTCATGGCCATCAACACCGATTCGCAGGACCTACACCGCTCCCAAGCCAAGAAGCGCATCAACATCGGCAAGAACCTGACTCGTGGCCTAGGCACTGGCATGAATCCGGACCTGGGACGGCGCGCCGTCGAAGAGAACAAGGAAGAAATCCAGGAAGCCGTCAAAGGCGCCGACATGGTCTTCGTGACTTGCGGTTTAGGTGGAGGCACCGGTAGCGGCGCCAGTCCGACGGTGGCTCGCACCGCTAAGGAGCTGGGCTGTTTGACTGTGGCCGTGGTCACAAAGCCTTTCTACTTCGAAGGGCGCCAGCGTTCTCGCATCGCCGAGACCGCCCTGGAAGATCTGCGCAAGGAAGTCGACGCCATCATCGTAATCCCCAATGATCGCTTGCTTTCGGCCGTCAACAAGGAAACCACGGTCAAGAACGCTTTCGCCATGTGCGATGAGATCCTGCGGCAGGCCGTCGAAGGCATCTCCGACCTCATCACCACACCCGGTCTCATCAACATTGACTTCGCCGATAT
>PMZP01000055.1 GCA_003170325.1 Candidatus Tayloriibacteriota bacterium | reverse complement strand
GAACAAATTGAGGTTGTAGATATTTTCGTGGAAAAACAAACCGCTAAAGCTCCGGGTCGGCCAGTATTTAATGAAATGCTTCTCCGTATCGAAGCAAATGAGGCAAATGGAATTTTAGCGTGGCATCCCGATAGATTGGCGAGAAATAGTGTTGATGGTGGAAAAATAATATATTTGCTCGATACGGGAAAAATTGCCGAGTTAAAATTTCCAACTTTCTGGTGTGATCCGACACCGCAAGGAAAGTTTATGCTCTCAATCGCTTTTTCTCAATCCAAGTATTATGTAGATAACTTGTCGGAGAACATCAAGCGCGGACATAGAAACAAAGTGAAGGAAGGAATATGGCCTCAAATGTCTCCGATTGGATATGTCAATGTAAAAGGTGGTGGAATAATTCCACATATTGATTTAGCACCACTTGTGAAAAAGACATTTGAGGCATATGCAACGGGAAACTTCACTTTGCGGGAAGTCCGCGACAAATTTAACGCGCTTGGATTGAAAAGAAAAAGCGGTAGAGAGCTTGCGGTGTCGAATTATCAAAAACTTCTCAAAAATCCTATTTACACGGGGCTAATGCGATATAACGGAGAGATTTTTGAGNNTGATTCCGTTCAAGAAGTGATGATGAGGAAATCTAAACCTCACTCGAAGGGACTAAAGCCATTTTTGTACAGAGGATTTTTCCGTTGTGGAGAATGTGGATGTTTCATTACCACCGAACAACAAAAAGGTCATAACTATTTACGATGTACTAAACGGAAAAATCCTTGTAATCAAAGATATGTCCGCGAAGAGCTCATCACTTCTCAAATTCAAGAGGAAATCAAAAAAGTTTCTTTGCCTCTCGATTGGACGAAATGGATGATTGCCGAAAATGCAAAAGATCGGCAATCGGAAGTCCAATCGAGTACGCTTTTTGCAGATTCAATGAAAGCCGATATTTCTCTTTTGGATTCTAAAATAGAGAAGCTGATGAGTGCCTATCTCGAAAGTGCGTTGTCGCTTGAGGAATATCGTGAAGCTAAAAACAAGTTGGTTAATCAAAACCAGCTTCTCAAAGAGAAATTATCGGCTTTTGAGCAAAAAGCGAATAATCGGTTCGAACTTACGGAAAAGTTTTTGAAATACAATATAGAATTGGCAAACGAGGGAATAAATGAAGAGAAACTTCATTTATTCAAAAAAGTCGGTTCGAACTTTATTATTGAAGCTCGAACCGTACTTTTTGAGCCACGCGGAGCGTGGCGAANNGAGCCACGCGGAGCGTGGAAAACCCTTTTGGATTCTGGATTCGGCGGGGGGAATGCATTAGTGTCGCGCCTTCGGCGCGACCCCATTTCGGCTCTAAAATCCGATTTCGTTTTTTGGCGGACGGGGTGAGATTCGAACTCACGGCCCCCTTGCGAGGGCGACGGTTTTCAAGACCGTTGCCTTAGACCACTCAGCCACCCGTCCGTACAGCCATCATAAAAGAAAAAATGGCTTTCTGCAAAGATTTTGTGGTACATTATTGGCACATGGACAATGAATCAAAGATCGGAAAGAGAATCTTAGGCATCGATTTCGGTTCCAAGCGTGTCGGCGTGGCGTTCTCTGACGAGAAGAGGGAGTTCGCTTTGCCGTTGTCGGTCATTCAAAACACACCAGATCTGATATCTGAGATCGAAAAGATAGCCATTGATAATGAAACGAAGGAGATCGTCCTTGGAGAGTCGCGTAATTACAAAGGAGAAGGGAATAAGATCCTCTTGGCTAGCGAGAGATTCAAGGAACAGTTAGAGGCCAAAGGATTCAAGGTCATCTGGGAAGCGGAATTCATGACCAGCATCCAGGCGGAAAGGATCCAGGGCCAGAATGATAAGTCAGACGCTTCGGCGGCTGCGCTCATATTGCAGAGCTATCTGGATAGGATCAAGGAAGAGTAGTATTAAGTATAAGAATAAGCGCAATATTCAACATGGTTACTTTCGAAGAATTCAAAAAAATAGAGATACGCGCCGGAAAGATAATTTCGGCTGAAAAGATTCCGAACACCGATAAGCTCTTGAGGTTGATGGTCGATCTCAACGAGAAGGACGAGCTCGGCAATGCAAAGCTCCGCCAGATCGTCTCCGGTATCGCTTTGAGATTCCCTGATCCGGCAGTCTTGGTTGGTAAGACTTGCATGTTCGTGACCAACTTGGAGCCGAGGATGATCAAGGGTTTTGAAAGCAACGGGATGCTCTTTGCTGTTTCGACTCCGGAAGGAGGCTTTTCGTTATTGGAGCCGAATGGGACGATTCCGCCGGGGGCAATCGCGATTTGATGTCTGAGCATATTATAAATAGGCCCACGCTATTCACATGACTTCACTGCTACATTTTCTAACTGATCCAAAGATCATCATCACCACACTAGGCACCTTGGGCGTCATTGTCGTTATTTTTCTGGAAACCGGGGCATTCTTCGGGTTTTTCTTTCCTGGCGATTCGCTTTTATTCACCGCCGGATTCTTGGCCACCCAAGGGTATACGTCGATGGGCTGGCTACTCATCGGAGCATTCCTGGCGGCGGTCATTGGCGACAGCGTCGGTTATGCCTTCGGACGCAAAGTCGGACCGACTATATTCACTAAAGATGATTCGCTCTTTTTCAATAAGAAATACATCGGTCGTGCCCAAGAGTTTTACGAAAAATACGGTAAGAAGACTATCATTCTGGCGCGTTTCGTTCCGATCGTCCGCACTTTCGCTCCCATCGTGGCCGGCGTAGGAACCATGCCATATCGAACATTCCTGCTGTTCAACATTATTGGCGGATTTCTCTGGACTTGGGCCATGCTCTGGCTAGGTTACGGTCTTGGTTCGGTCATTCCCGATCCTGACAGGTATGTTTTACCGATCATCATCCTCATAATAGTGGCATCGATCATTCCTCCTGTCTGGGAATTGATGAAATCCAGGCGATAACTTTTCCTGCTATACTATAGGCATGCATAGTTCGCTCTTCTTCAAGCTCTTTCCGCCGCCCAAACTCATGGTGATGAAACATGCCGGACTGCACATTTCCGACGAAGCCGTCAGATGTCTGGAGTACGACACGTGCAAGGGGATCACTACCATATCCAAATACGGCCAGGTAGACATACCAGCTGGCCTCATCGATGGGGGAGTAATGAAGGACGAAAAGAAGGTCAGTGACTTGCTACGCGATTTTGATCACGCGCAGGATCTTTCCTATGTCAAGGTCTCGGTGCCGGAAGAGAAATCCTACCTTTTCCAGACCGATGTGCCGAGTCGGGATGTGCGCGTGGCCGCCCAGAATATCGAATTCAAACTGGAAGACAATGTGCCGCTGTCGGCCAGTGATATGGTTTTCTACTTCGATCTTTTACCGGTGTCTGCGTCGACTGGTTCATTGCGTGCCAGCGTCTCGGTGGTGCAACGCGCCTACGTTGAGCACCTGATGAGCCTACTTCGCGAGGTCGGAATATATCCGATGGCTTTCGAAGTCATGCCCAAGGCCATCGCCCGGGCTATAATTCCGCCCAAATCTTCCGGAGCGCAGATGATAGTTTATGTCATGGCCCGAAAAACCGGCATCTACATCGTTTCTGGCGGCGTCGTTTGCTTCACCTCGACCATAGGTTGGGGCAGTCAAGTCACCGCTTCCACGGAGAAAGTCGATACCACCGTGCTGACGCAAGAGATCAATCGCATATATACGTATTGGGATTCACATAGCGTCGTTGACTCAGCCATAGAAGGGATCTTGCTGGTCGGCCGTGAATCTCTCCGTTTTGAAGAAGCGCTCCGCCGGTCGGTAGCCGACATCAGTCTTGGCGTCAATATCGCCAATGTCTGGCAGAACGCTTTGAAACTGGAGGATTATGTGCCGACGATCTCCCATGACGACTCGCTTGATTATGTCGTAGCGGCCGGTTTGGCCATGAGTTTGTGATCTATTGCCATGCTATACACTCTCCTACCTCCAATCGAACGAAAAGCTTTGCGTCATGAATATCGCCTTCGAGCGTTGGTGGTATTTCTTTTTGGCATATCCGTGGCAGGTACGATCGGCATCGGATCGTTACTTCCGGCCTTTATCCGGGCCGGCACCGATGAGGGCAATGCGCTGAATCAGTTGGAGACTATCAAGAAAGCCGAAGATACCAGTGGATTGACTGTCATCCAACAACGAGTATCGATCGGTCAAACCCTGATCAGTTCCTTGGCTGACGGATTGGGTCATCCACGCTTGTCTCTTTTGGTCGTGGACTTGTTGAAACAACGGGAAGGAGTCAGTGTGAACTCCATTTCCATGGATTATGCGGGTACGAGTAGTGTCCAGACGTCCTTGAATGGAACTGCGCCGACGCGCGATGACCTAGTCGCCTTCAAGAGCCGTTTGGAGACGAATTTGCCTGGAAGCAGAGTTGTTCTGCCGATTTCGGAACTGGCCAAAGGGACCGACGTGCCTTTTTCCATCCAGATAACATATCAATTGCCATGAAGCATTACTTTGGTCATTTACTGCTCTTGTCCGTTGCCGTTATCACGGTTTGCGTGGTCGGGCTGGTTTATGCATACATGTGGCATACCACTAACGCTTCGATCCAAGAAAGCATCCTAGCTCGTCAAGCAGTCATGTCGGCCACCTCAAACAAAACTCACGATCAGGCTTTTATGCAGATGTACCAAGCGACAGCCGATAGTTGGGCCAAGTTACCGAAACTCTTCGTACGACCGAACGATGTCGTGGCTTTCATCGTGGCTGTCGAGTCTCTCGGTTCGAACATCGGAGCGGCCACGACTATTTCCGCCATCGACGCCGACAATATCGAAAACGCAAAGCCGGGGACGATGGGCATAATTCATGCTCATGTCGATGTACAAGGCTCATGGAGTGCCGTGATACGAACATTGGAATTGGCGGAGATCATGCCGTATAAAGTTGATGTCTCCGGAGTGAGCCTCACTGCTGATCCTTCAGGCAGCAGCAAAAACAGTCTAGGTTGGCGTCTGGGCTTCGATATAAAGGCTGCTATGATGGTCGAGTTGCCGGCTGGTCCGACTGCGACTGCGGCGACATCTACGGTCCATTAAACATATGAAATTACCGAACATTCTAAAAAGCAAAAAGAACGGAAATCAAGCCAGCGCGAACCAGACCGCCGTCCGGACGTTGGTGCATCGAGTGGCACGCGACCCTTACGTTGATTGGGTGATCATCTTCGCATCTTCTATTGTGATCGCTGTAGCGCTAGTCATCTTGAGCATCTGCGCCTATCTCAATATGGATTCAAATTCAGCGTCGGCGATTACACAGAATGGTTCCACGGCTACTATAGATACCAAGGCTCTTATGAAAGTTCTGGGTAAGTTCGACGATCGAGCCACCGAACGCGCCGCTTTGCTCCGCGGATACAATGGTCCAAGCGATCCGTCGATGTGAGTGATGGCCTAAGCGGCGGTTCAGATATTCGGAGATATGTGCTAATTTATAGAAGTACCCCCTCGTAGCTCAATGGATAGAGCTGCGGACTTCTAAGCCGTCGATGTTGGTTCGATTCCAACCGAGGGGACAAGCGAAAAAAATTCCCGCAGAAATATGCGGGACGGGTTCAAGGTATAACTGGTGCCAATTTCCTCATTCGAAATGTAAGAAGTACACCCTTATCTTTACGAGGATTATGCTGGACTCGCACGGAAAGTAGAAAATGGGAACGAATCGAGCTGCCAGACCTTATCAGTCTGCGGCGAAGTTGCCCCAAGAGTCTGCGATAGACCGCTTGTATTCTTGAACGTGGAATAAAAGCATCATTGCTCCCAGTCTTTGATAAGAGCGTAGAACTCTCAATGGAAACCACTGATTGAGCGGCGTGCCACAGCGCGTCATATTTGGGTCGTCTAATTGTTTTCGTATTCGGTGGCGTGTAAAAGTACATTGGCATATCATCTCCTAAAGGAACATTACAACAGGACTGAGCAAAAAGCTATTAAGTGCCAGAAGGGCAAATGTGTGTGTTGACAGGCAATTATGCATACGGCAAACACGCCGCCTATGTGCGGGGTTTCCTTGAAATTAAATAAGTGAAAACCACTGGATAAAATCCGGCGGTTTTCACTTCAAAACCTTTTAGTTTTTTTCAGTGCGCCCTAAGAGATTCGAACTCCTGACCTTCCCCGTGTAAAGGGGTCGCTCTACCAACTGAGCTAAGGGCGCGGTATTTTGCAGGCCATTCACGGCCGCAAATTGTGAACAAGTGAACTTTAGCGTATATTCATAGTATGAGCAATAATAATCAGCCTGAAATCGATATCCTTTACGAAGACGCCGACTGCGCGGTTGTGAACAAGCCGGCGGGCTTAATGGTACACTCGGACGGGCGGAGCGGCGGGCCATTTCTGACCGACTGGATCGTCAAACGATTCCCGGACGCGGTGAATGTCGGAGAGCCGATGACGGCACCGGATGGTTCGGCGGTGAATCGTGCTGGCATCGTCCACCGCCTAGACCGCGAGACTAGCGGCGTGCTCATCGTAGCCAAGACGCAGAAAGGCTTCGAATCTCTGAAGACACAATTCAAAGACCGGACCATCTCCAAGAAATATCTGGCTTTCGTTTGGGGCGACCTAAAGGAGGAGTTCGGAACGATAGACAAACCAATCGCCCGTAGCGGCAGCGATTTCCGAAAATGGTCATCCGGAAGGGGAAGACGCGGCGAGGAGAGGGAAGCGGAGACGTATTGGACGAGGATCGCCACGGGAGCTTGGAGCCGGAAGCCGGCCGTGCCTGCCGGCAGGCAGGAAGCTGGGGGCAAGGATGATTTAAAGCAAGAGAAATTCACGCTGGTCGAAGCACAACCTAAGACCGGCCGGACTCATCAGATCCGCGTGCACTTCGTGGCCATCCAGCACCCGATAGTCGGCGACATCTTATACGCTCCGACCAGAGAGCCGGCCTTGGGATTTGAGAGATTGGCCCTCCATTCACGGTCAATAGAATTTGAGAATATGGCCGGCAAGCGCATCAAGGTCGAGTCGCCATTGCCGGAGGATTTCCGGCGAGCCTGCCGGGATTTGAACATAAAGATTGAATCTTGAATCCATTCGTGTTAAGGTACTTCCACTATGGCAACTAAGGTCATCACTACGGTCAATGTCGCCGATCGCAAGAAGCTGGATATCCGGGCCGGCGATACCGTGCGCGTCTGGCAGAAGATCGAGGAAGACAAGGGCAAATTCCGCTTGCAGGCCTTCGAAGGCATCGTACTCTCGCACAAGCATGGTCAGGAAGCCGGGGCCACTTTCACTGTCCGTAAAGTCGTGGACGGGGTCGGTGTTGAGCGCACGTTCCCTCTATATTCTCCGATGATCGACGAGATAGAAACCGTCCGCCGGTCCAAAGTACGACGCGCCAAGCTCTACTTCATCCGCCGTAAGGCCGCCAAGGAGATCCGTCACCAGATGCGCCGTATCATGATCATGAAGGACGAGCCGGAGACGGCTGCGCCTGCCGTAACTCCTGTAGTTGCCGCAACTGTCCCAGCGGAATCACCGAAGGTAGAGGAAAAGAAGTAATTTTAACAGGTCGCAGAAGTGGCTTGTTTTGTTGATAGTAGAGTCAATTTCATATATAGTGAATTGGTCTAAGGTATCTGACGAAGATCCTTACGACTTGACAAAACCGCGCGCGGGTGGCGAAACTAGAAGACGCACTACCTTGAGGTGGTA
>PMZP01000049.1 GCA_003170325.1 Candidatus Tayloriibacteriota bacterium | reverse complement strand
AGTATATACGTCGTGAAAAAGTAGACTGGCCGGCAGACACTGAATTTTATGACTGGGGAGAGTTATATGGAGCGATAATCAAATATAATAAAGCCAAGACGATTGTTGAAATAGGCGTTCAGTATGGAATTACGACAGAATATCTATGTAAGGCGGCTAGGTTAAACGACGGGTTTGTATATGGCTATGATATTTTTGATGCCCATGGACAGAGGAAACAATTTAAAAAATTCGCGGATAAAGAAGATGTGGAAAAGCGTTTGAATTATAGGGGAGTCAATAATTTTAAATTGACGGAGATAGATTCTTTTTCCAAGGAGTTTCCAAAAGTCATTGCTCGAGACACCAATAATTCTATAGATTTTACTTTTATTGACGCTGACCATTCATACAAAGGCATACATAATGATTTTTTGGCATGTTACCCTCTCTTATCAAAGACCGGGATGATCGTTTTCCATGACACGTTACAAATCGATGGTTGCAGGGAGTTTATGATTGATCTAAGGACCAAATATTTTGACGGGACATTCGATGTCGTAGATTTCCCGTTCGGATACGGAGAAAAGAGATGTGGTACTAGCATATTAGTGAAAAGAAGTTATCCGACCATAGGAATCGGGATTAACGAGGTTTGTGACCTTACGGATAGAAGGCAAGAAATTTTATTCAAAGAATCCGCGTGGTATCAAAATGAGTTAGAGAAAGCCAGACGAATATAATATACTTAACATTTGCTATACTCTCGTATGTCTATAAGAAGTGGATTAAAATTCGGAGTAAAGTACTTATACGTTCTGATTGCTGGATTTAGCCTATTGATTTTTGGAATTTTTTCCAGGAAGCAGCGTGCCTATATACAGACTCTGGCGGATCAGTTTGGTTGGAAAAAGAACGCCAGAGCGTATCCGACCCCCTTGCCTCTCTTCGATCCTGATCTAATGCTAGGCGGTACTGAAATCAATATACTTCAACCTGAAGGCAATCCCGGGAATGTCACCTTGCTCGAACTTGTTATATTGAATGCATTAGTCAAAAAAAGCAAGGCTGGGCATATCTTCGAATTTGGCACCTTTGACGGTCGCACAACATTGAATATGGCGGCAAACTCCGGACCGACGACACGCATATATACGCTCGATTTGCCAGCGGAGAGCGCGGCATCATTCGCCGCAACGCATGACGCCGATGACGCGAAGTTCGCCGGTAAGATCCAGACCGGCTACAAGTATAAAAAAACGCGTTTCAATGAGAAGATAGTGAGCCTTGAAGGCGATTCCTCCACGTACGATTATGGCCCGTATCGGAAATCGATGGACTTCATATTCATTGACGGCGGTCACAGCCTATTCTTTGTCGAGAACGATACGAAAAATGCCTTATCTATGATTCGCGATGGTGGGACCATAGCCTGGCATGATTACCGTTCTAATTGCGAAGGGGTGACTAAGGTTGTGAATGAGCTCTATGAAAAGGGTGGAATATATGGCAATCTCCGCCGGGTGAAGGGAACGAATCTGGCGGTACTTACACCACACACAGTTGACACAATACTAGGAATGTAGTATATTCTATTTTAGAAAGATTACCTATCCGTACCCCGAATCCTCACACTTTAGTTAACTAAAGTGTGAGGATTCAAATGTAAATCTCCTCATGGATAGGAAATTCACAGCTGTAAACAATTCAAAAAAAAGAAAGAGAGAGTGTTTCTATGTTCGAAGGATTCACCTTGGAGCAGCAGCGCATAATTGAAGTCGAGCGCGGCTGGAAGCCGAACTACTCGGCATTGACCTATTGCACGGCGGAGGCGGTCCTCTTCCGAAAACCGACTGGCAGATCAGCCTCGGATTTGGTACTGGATTACGAAATCCTCGATGCGGTTCGGACGACCGGTGCCCCCGACTGCGTCGGTAAGCATCAGGGAAAGTGGGGCACGTACATCATGCCCAAACATCGCGATGGCAGGACAGCCTATGCCGAGATGTTGAAGAATATGTTCGGTTGGGGCGTTCGCTCCGAAATGGATATCATGTATTGCGGAACTGTGGGGCCGTGGTTTCACAAGGCGACAGCAGCGCTTCAAGGATCCCAAGCCTTGAGGCTCATAGTCGCCGACAAGCAAGCGGAAGCTACGCCGTTCAAGGCCGACCTCTTCTGCGTTAATGTGACTGATTGTAGACTGCCGCCTGACGGCAACTACTTGAAGTCCACCAAGGATGCCCGATGGGTGACGGTGGCAGAACTTATACGGGAACAGGGCAGCAACGAGGACTACCTCTATTGGCTCATGCTGGCCATCTGTTTCCGCCGCATTGCGGGAGCAGGCATGTACATGGATAGCGTTGGCCGGTATTATCCGCCGGGTGAGTACCTGTTTTCGATCAATGGCTAAACGCCTCGGTCAGGCTGGACAATCAAAAGAATGATACTGTGTAAGGGCCGCTTCAAAAGAGGCGGTCCTATTTATTTGGTTCTATTTGAAAGAAACTTCTCGGTCCTCTCCAAGGCCAGAATATTTCCCGTATCCAGCCAAGTAGAATAAGGTATGACCTTGAATTTTATGCCATCACGAAGGAGAGCTTCCAAAGTATGCACGTCTGACCAGCCGGTGTTTTGCGGATTCGATTCGTAAAGTTTTTGCATGATCGACCAGAATCTCTTGAAATCCTTAACGCCGGTCAGGCCGATATGGATCGATTGGAATCCAGGGACGCCTTTATCATTCAATTTCAATAAATTTCCTTCTTCAATAGTGTGCGTGCGGTATTGTTTACACTCCTCCGACTTAAGCGGCTTGGGAATGTATCCGCCGGTCCAATTAATTGTCGGTTCTGGCACCGGCTCAATCACAATGGTATCGCAGGCATGAAAGATGAAAGGACACTGCAGCTTGTTTTCAGCCGACAACATCGAATAACCGAGACTACTTCCCGGACCTTCGAACGGGTCGATTTTGACGAATTCGACATTTAAATCAGGATGCTCGCGATTGAGATATTCGCGGACTTGATCAGCAAGGTATCCAATAGTGATCACGTATTTCGTGTTTTTTGGATACGAATCAAAGACGTATTCAATTGTTGCACGTCCATTGATCGGCACCAATGCCTTATTAGTCTTCTTAGTTAGTTCACCTAAGCGCGAGCCCGTGCCTGAAGTCGTTATCAGTACTTTGAAATTTGACATAGTGGTCAATCAGATATGATGAATCAAATGCGGAGGCGTTCTATCTGTGTTTTTTCTTATTCGGAGACTTGCTAACCGGTTTTCCCCACTCGCCACCTTTTTTAATCTTTAGATTAAGGATATCAAGAGGTTTGAAGAACTTTTCCATGATGTGCCAGCAGGCTTCAGCCACTGCTCCACGACCACCGTGTGATTTTGTCACGAAGTCTGCATGTTTCTTTATTTTATGAAAAGCATTGGCCGGTGCAATCCCGTAGGCTACGGCATCAAAGACCATGGCGTCAAATATCCCATCGCCCATATATATGGTTTCCATCAGATTCATTTGATCACGTAGCCAGTTCACTCGTTCGAAAGTGCTTACCTGAAAGAGAGGAATGCTCATGTCTTCCTCGATCCGCTTCTGATTGATAGCGAAACCTTTTTTGTCGCCGGTCACTGCCAGGACATTCAAATATGGTTTGACCAGGAGCAAAGCATCATGATCGTCAGAGCCGAATATCTTGGCATATTTGCCCTCGGCCGTGTAGTGGAACTGGCCGTCGGTGAAGACGCCGTCCACATCCAGGACCAGATTCTTGATGGCCGGATTTTTTATCCTTACTGGTATTTTTTTATGACGCGCCATAGGTTTAATTTACCGAAATAATACAAGAATATATTGAATGGGTAGTGATGCAATGGCGACATGTTCAGCCAAATAATTGCAGTTAGTGTCTCGACCTTTTCTAGGTCATACCCATTCTTGTCTATGAAATCCATGAGGACTTTCTGGCACTGTACCAGATTTTCGCTCCTATTGATATCGACCCGGATGTGGGTCCCGTCGTTCTTGATGCTCATCAGGTCCTGATGGATTATGTCGTGATTCACGGTCAAGTTGTGGTTCAACTTGGCCAGGTCATAGTACATGTCTCCAGCTTCATAGAGGCCCCCGAAATGCTGGCGCCAGTCCAACAGACAGTATCCATCCTTGGTCTTTAAGATATTGTCGAGAATGAAATCCCCGTGGAATTGATACGGTTTGGCGCGCGACAAGGAAGCGAAATCTATCTTCTTCAGCATTTCCTTAACCGTGGGGACCTGTTCGCCGTTAATGACATGCTTTTCGTCGGGAAGGTTATTTACCTTGAAGAACTTTTGGACGCGTTCCTCGGTCTTGGTCTCATAGAAACCTCTGCAGATCTCCTGGAATTTTTTCATATCCTTGACCTTCTTGGGCTTCCAGAGATTTGTCTTCGCCCATTCCAGGAACTTCGCGAAGTCGGTCGGATCCACGGCACGCGAGTAGAGATCTCCCTCGACGAATTCATAACTGTAGAAATTATCGAAATAGCCCAGCAGCTTCGGGACCAAATTTCCGAGCAGCTTCTGACGTTTGACTCGGCCGGTCACATTCTTCGGATCATGGAAGAATTTGATGACGCGGTCTTTGAGTATGAAAATGGATTCATCGACTTTATGTAGATTATCGAAATGATCACTGATAACCTTTCTAGTCTCTTCAAGAGCGTTCACATTGCCGATGTCGTGCCAAGTCTTGAAGTCCATCATCTTGAACTTGGCCTTATCTTCGAGCATGCGCACGATGACCTTGCAATCATTCAAACTCGAGTCGTTCGGAGCTTTCTTAAATAACGACTCGAGATGCTTCCAAAAACCACGATAATCTTTGATCCCGACGAGACCTATGTGGATGTAGTCAAAGTCGATAGCTCCCTTCTCGTTGAAGACATACTGGTCAGTCTCCAGGACATTCCACGAAGCGTATTGAGAAGCATCGTGGCCTTTGAAGCCGCCGATCCAATTGTTTTTCGGCAGGGGTACGACATCCTGGACTATCGTATCTGCGGCATGGAATATGAAAGGGCACTGCAAATGTTTGCGTGCTTGGAGCATGGAATAGCCGAGGCTCGTGCCAGGACCTTGGTATTTCGGTACTCGTACGAATGTGATCTTGCGGTCTGGATAAGCCAGCTTCACGAAATCCTCCACGTGATTCCCGAAATAGCCCGTGGTGATTACCAATGGCACAAATTTCGGGTATGCCTCTATGATGTATGAGATAACCGGCTTGCGGCCGACGCGTACTAATGACTGGTTAGTGTATTTGGTGAGATCTCCCAAGCGCTGCCCGACTCCCGAGGTTGTTATGAGGATCTTATATTCCATGTCATTTCTTCAGATCGGCTGAGATCTTTTTGCGCAATGCCGTTACCCTGGCCTCGACCTTCTCTCCGGACCGAAAGATTGTAGAACTACCGCAGACTAACATAGAAGCTCCTCGCCGCACCATTTCCGAAGCGCTTTCGAATGATACGCCGCCATCTATCTCGATGATGATATCAGGGTTCTTGGCGAGTTTCTTCTTAAGGTCGGATATCTTATTCATCATGCTCGGAATGAGCTTGTGGCCGACGATGCCCGGATTTATGGCCATTAATACGACGTAGTCGATATCGTCCAAGAGGTAATCGAGGACATGGAGCGGTGTGGCTGGATTCAAAGCCACCCCAGCTTTAACGCCATTGGCTTTTATCATACGAATCGCTCGATCGAGATGAGGCGTGGATTCGGCGTGAACGGAAACGAGATCGGCACCGGCTTTGCAGAACGGCTCTATATAAGGTAACGGGTCGCAAACCATGAGGTGAACGTCGACTGGGATTTTTGTCAATGAGCCGATTGCAGTCAGCATTTCTGGCAAAAGTCCGAGTCTAGGAACAAAGACGCCGTCCATGACATCAAAGTGGATGTATTCGACCTTAGACTGTTCGAGAGCCTTAATATCTGCGGCAATATTCGCCATGTTACCGCAGACGATGGAAGCTGAAATGGAAAACGGATATCTACTCATTTTATTCAAGATTAGAATGACGCTCCCACATATGTTTCTCTGTCTGATGAAGCCTCTTCATCAACTCGAGGATTAATGTGTCAAAGAATATCTGAAGACATTGCTCGTTCAACGTTGTCATCGGCTGAATCGTTCTTATTTGTTTTGGTAACGGGATCTTTTTGAGCTTTGATGGTGCCGATAGGATCAAAACCGTATCAGCAAGGCGTCCCATTCGGGAATCGGGGTTGGAAGTTATGAGCGCTACTCGGGCTCCGTTCTTTTTCGCCACGTTGACGTAATGGAAGATTGTTTCTGTCTCTCCAGAACCGGAAGCAGCAATCAGTAAATCGCCTTTTCGGATAGAGGGAGTTGTCGAGTCTCCGACCGTATGTGCCACAAAACCCAAGTGACCCAGACGCATGGAAAACCCCCAAACAACATTTCCGACCCGACCAGCCCCGACACAAACTATTTTAGTGGCTTTACAGATGGCTTCGACAAACTCGACAACTTCTTCTTCATGTATCCTGTCAAGGACGCCTTGGATCTCCTTGAGGATCAGCTTGGTAGATGGCCTTATCATAACGGGCAATATAGCACTCATGTGCCAATATTTCCACTCATTGCGCTTGGACTGGATTTAAATGATTTAGACGTGATATAGTTGCTTCCTACTAATCACTTTGCATCTTGAGCCTCTCAACTTGCATTTCTTACCATGCCTATCAAAAAAATAACCTTGTATGTCTCGATAGCCGCATTGTTCCTCATCCCGATCTTTCCGCTCATTGTGGCCAATTCGTTCTTTTTCCCATTCATTACCGGAAAAGCCTTCTACTTCCGCATTCTAGTAGAGATCGGTTTCGCGGCCTGGGCTATCCTGGCATTCATTGAACCGAAGTATCGGCCTCGAATCACTCCTATGTCCATCGGCGTTACTCTGTTCGCTTTGGTATCTCTAGTCGCCGATCTCTTGGGTGTCAATCCGATAAGAAGCCTCTGGTCGAACTTCGAGCGCATGGAGGGGTGGATAACTATCATTCATCTCTGGGCGTTCTATATAGTTGCGACATGCCTGTTTAGTCCGACTGAAATCACGAAGAACGGCAGCGTCGGCCAATCGGGCGTCCCGAACGGAGGGATCACTGAAACCGGTAACCGCAGATTATGGCACCGCTGGCTCAACGTCTCTTTGCTCGTATCCTTCATAGTCGCCACATATGCTCTAGTGCAATTGTTTGGTTGGGCGCCGACGCACCAAGGTGCCGGCCGCGTGGATGCATCTCTAGGAAACTCCGCTTACATGGCCGTTTACATGCTCTTCAGCGCCTTTTTGGCGGCGTACATGTTCTTCATCGCTCGGGCCAAAAAGATCATAAATGCGGGATTTCTGCAATGGGTCTATGCCATTCTGACGGTCTTTTTCACATTCATTCTCTTCGAGACTCAAACCCGCGGTACAATCCTCGGAATCGTCGGTGGCGTGATGCTTTCTCTAGCCGTCTACGCCATTTTCGGCAGAAATGAGCCAGCCAAACGTAGATGGATTTCTGGCGGTTTCATCGGCCTTTTGGTGATCTTGGGAGTCGTCTTCTGGCTCAACCGCCATCAGCCGGTCATCGAAAGAAACCCCATCTTCGGTCGTTTCTCCAACGTATCTTGGTCCGACGCTTCCAATCAAGCCCGCCAATACATCTGGCCCATGGCTATTAGCGGCGCTATGCATCGTCCGCTTTTCGGCTGGGGACAGGAGAATTTCAACTATATCTTCAACGCTGATTACAATCCAATCATGTACTCACAGGAGCAATGGTTCGATCGTGCCCATAACGTCTTTCTGGATTGGTTGGTCAATTCGGGAATCGTCGGATTGATCGCCTATCTTTCTTTGTATGTCCTGTTTCTCTATGTCGTCTGGAAATCTTCGCTTGGTATCGCTGAAAAGAGCGTCTTAACGGGGTTGCTGGCAGGTTACTTCGTTCACAACATCTTCGTCTTTGACAATCTGGCCAGCTACGTCCTATTCTTCGCTGTCCTGGGGTTTGCGAATTCATTGCCTAAACGGGAGATAGCCCAAGGTCAAGTTTCGATGCCCTCTCCCAATTGGTTCGGCATGAATCCTGTCCGTATGGACGCCGTCGAATATATCGTAGCTCCGATTGCCATCGTGCTCTTGATCGGAGCAGTATACTTCTATAATGTCAGACCGATCCAAGCCAACACTCGTCTCATCTCTGCCTTGCAAGCCTGTGGCGGTCAAAGCGCTGATACCGCGGCCTTCCAAAACGCCTTGAATGTCAATACATATGTGGCCAATCAGGAAATCCGCGAACAACTTCTCTCTTGTGCCGGAGGCGTCCTTTCCAATCAGCAGGCTGCTGGACCGACGAAACAGGCTTTCTTTACCTTGGCTAATAAAGAGATTCAGGTTCAGATTGCGGCCACTCCAAAAGATGCCCGTATTTATGTATTGGGCGGGGCTTTCTATGATAGTATCGGACAATATGTCCAGGCTGCGTCTCTTCTCGAAGAAGGTCACCGGCTCTCTCCCGGAAAACAAACGCTTGATTTTGAGTTAGCGACGGCCCTCATCAACACCGGTAAGGCTCCCGAAGCGGAAGCCCTTCTCAAACAGGCCTATGAATCGGCACCGGATTATTTCCAGGCTAAGAATTCTTATGCCATCACGATGGTCCTCGATGGAAAGGAAGCGCAAGCTCGTCAGATATTCAATAATGACCCGGCCATTTTCGATACACAGCAGATGGCGGGTATATATGCTTCGCAGAAACAATATGCCAAAGCCATCACAATCTTCCAGAACCTGGCTTCCAGCAGTCCAACGGACGTGAACATTCAAGGACAGCTGGCGCAACTTCAATTCACGGCTGGAATGAAATCAGCATCCATTAAAACTTTGCAAGGCATTCTGAAAAACCATCCGGAGCTTAAGGACCAAATTGACGCGGCTATCAAGCAGGCGCAAAGCAGTAAATAGACTAGGTCGTACGTATTGGCCATATGGGTAAAATTATTCTAGTTCAGCCGAAAAACGGCTTAAATGAGACGATATATGCGCCGCTGGGGCTCATCAGCCTCGCCGCGTATATTCGTCCCGCTTATCAGTCCAAGATAATCGATCTGCGGTTCGACCCGCTGAACTATCTCTATGGGCAGATCAAAGAGCAGAAACCGCTCATCGTGGGTTTTAGCCTGCTGACGGGGAGCTGTATCATACAGGTCATAGATGCCTGTAAAGAAATAAAGAGGAAGTATCCTAAGGTCAAGACCGTCGTTGGTGGGATACATCCCACATTCTTTCCTAGGCAGACGCTCGAGAATCCTTATATAGATTTTGTGGTTATAAATGAAGGCGAGAAGACTTTGCTGGGTTTGTTGAAAGCCATTGAAGACAAGACCGGTCTAGATACGATCGCCAATCTCGGTTGGAAGGATAGAAAGGGACATGTGCATATTAACCAGGGTGTCGAAGATTTCATACCCATGGATGAATTGCCCATGCCCGCCTGGGACCTCATCGATGTCGAAAGGTATGTAAAGATCCTTTCTAACGCTCCGGATGATTGGGTTGCGGGAGGGGAGCCGTCTTCTCGCCGAGTTCTGAATATGTATTCCAGCAAAGGATGCCCGTTTCCTTGCAGTTTTTGTTATAACTTGTTCTTCAATCGCAGGCAATGGCGTTCTAGGAATGCCGAAAATACCGTGGCCGAACTGGAAATGTTGAACAAGAAATATGGGATAAATTATTTCATCGTTCATGACGATAATTTCGTGGTCAACAAGAAACGGTCTCTGAAGATCGCCGAACTTATCAATGCGAAAGGCATGAACATTAAATATTCCATCGACGCAAGGATAGATGCGTTCGACTATGAATTTCTGAAAAAGCTCAAGGAAAGCGGCATGTGCGAGATCCGTGTCGGCTGCGAGAGTGGTTCCAACCGCGTGTTAAATGAGATAATTCAAAAACGCATCACCAAGGAACAGACTCTAAAGGCGGTCGAGGTCGCCAAAGATCTGGATCTGAAGTTGATCCTCTCTTTCGTCATCGGCTGGCCGACGGAGACTGTAGCGGAAAGACAGGAGACGATCGATCTCGTTCTTCAGATCCAAAAGATCAATCCTAAAGCGGCCATCTATCCTCTTTGGGTGTATATCCCATATCCGGGTACGAATCTATTCCACCAGGCCGTGCAGTTGGGATTCAAGGAACCGCAAGACCTACAATCATGGGGTAACTACTTCTGGGGCAAGGCTCACATACCTTGGCTCGCCAATCCCCGCGAATACGAGATCATTCATGAGTTGAGTCCGCTTTTGTGGTACAACAAGACTTGGAAGATGATCGGCAAACGATCTCCCAAAAACGTGATGAAATTCATCTTTATGAAAAGCGTCAGACCGATACTATTGCCGAGATTCAAATACAATTTTTGGAGATTTCCGATCGACGCCAATATGATCATTTGGCTGAAGAATCGCGTAAAACGCGCCGCCTAAACAGACGCAGTGCTGCCTAAACAAATTCAGTGCTCAATCGTTTTTGGGCCACAGCTGCTCGCCAGTCTCGTTATCTATGATGACGATAGCGCCGGAAGCGCATTCTTCGGCGGCCTTGAGTAGCAGTTTCTCGTCGATCTCTGCATCTTGGCGCAATTCGCTTTTCATTTCATTGTCGGACGTGAATATCTTCGGCGCTAATTCATTGCAAACACCGCAACCGATGCAAGCTTCCTTATCGATCCTTACAGTGTATTTATTTGTTCTCATGTGTTAATAGAGATTTCAGATCGAAGTGCGGATCCCTGATTTCTTTTAGATGTTTTCCCATAGGAATCTCATTTTCGATCAATGAAACAATCGAACTAAGCTCATTGGCCATGTTGATCATGGTGGCGCCGATGATCCTTCCACCCCTGACTCGGAGTTCAGCGTAAGCGTGAGACTCGTATGATCCTCGGGAGATAGTCCGTTTATCTTTGCCAAGCCTGCTCGTATCTCCGACAAATGAGATCGCCAAGCCGAGCTTCTCCGTTGAGTAGAAGGTAGTTTTCCGATACGAAGAGCTCTCGCCGATCATGTTCACCCCCGCGATTTTACCGTGCGCTCTGGAATTAGTCCAGTTGGCGAGCTTGATGTGCCGACCAGAGATAAGGTCAAAATATTCGGCGCAATCTCCGGCCGCCCAGATATTCGGCACGTTCGTTTTCAAGCGCTCGTCGGTCAAAATGCCAATATTGCAATCTATTCCTGCCTCTTTCACCCAATCCAAAGCGCAATGCGTGCCGATAGCGGCGATTACCGTAGTGCAGGGGACAGTCGTTTCTTCACCTGTTTGTTTGTTGCGAATGATCGCCGCTTCGATCTTCGACTTTCCCTTGGTCTGCATAATAAAGGAATCTGTATGGATGGTTATACCGTTTCTTGTAAGCGCATCTTTGATGAACCGTGAAGAAGTCTCGTCGAATGTGGACCGCCAGTATCTTGGAGAGGAGATCACCGAGATGACCTTCTTATCGAGCTTAGTGAGAAGATCGCATAATTCAATGGCGATAAAACCTCCTCCGACCACCAGAACGGTCTCCCGACCGCGGATATTCTCTAATATCGTATTTGCTTGATCCAGATTATGGAGATAGAGGATATTCCTTGCTTCCGCAGGCTCCAAGTCGGGGAGCGGATTCGGTTGCACGCCTATGGATAGCAGAAGTTTTTCGTATCCTATGATCTTGCCGCTAGCCAAGCTTATCCTATTGTCGCCCACATCCAGTCCAATGACGGTTTCGCCGCATAATAAGTCGATCCCATTCCTCGGATACCATCCGAGGTCTTTGAGGAACAATGTATTCGGAGCCCCGCTTTTTTCATAGAATTCCGGTTTGGAAAGGACGATCCGAGAATACAGGCGATGCGGCTCGTTGCCCAAGATAGCCAGAGTTCCTTTTTTGTCATGCTGTCGGATTGCATCTGCCGCAGTCGTGCCGGCGATGCCGCTACCGATGATCAGGTATTTATAGTGTGTGAGCATTTTGAAATTCTATGGTTTCGATCTCCGGAGCTGATTCCATGATCATGTCTTTGACCATGTGATTGAAGGTCAGGTCAGCCAATAGGCAATGGGTGCATCTGCCAGATACCCGCAATATCACCTTTTTTCCCTTCAAACCGACGATATTAACGTCGCCGCCGTGAGACTGGATGAAAGGCCGCACCTTGTCGAGAACGTTCCCGATCTTCGTTCTTGTTTCATTGTTGGGACGATTTTCCATGTAAGTCGATGCATTGTATCAGGTAATTTTCGCTTGTGTAAGCACTTGAATTGTGCTATTATACTCCCATGAGTACCCAGTGTGGGCACTCTCCAAGAAATGTCTCGCAAAGCAGCCCCCTCGGGGCTGTTGTGCGTTTTATGTTATATTCGCTTCACTCATATATCGTCTTCGCTCGGATTTCGTGAAAGCAAGCTTCCACAAATCCTCGCTTGACGCTATAATTAACGCAGATTGTACCAAATGACGGCGACGGCTGTACTCATAAAAAAATTCAGACATTTTATTTGGAGCTCACACCCGTCGCCGTCATTCGGCATAATGTCGGGCCGATTGACGGCCTCTTTCTGTTTGATACACTTGCATTGATCATGCTGATTCAAAAAAACATACCCATTGCCCAATACACGACCTTCAAGATCGGCGGACCGGCCCGCTATTTTTGCGCTGTCAAGAACGAGGATGACCTTCTGGAAGCCGTCAAATTCAGCAAAGAGAAGAAATTACCGATTCTCGTAATCGGAGGCGGTTCGAACCTCTTGGTCGCTGATTCGGGTTTCAATGGAATGGTAATCAGGAATGAGATCAAAGGAAAGGATTGGAAAGAGGGAAATGATGGAATCGTGACCGTTACTGCGGGTGCAGGAGAGGACTGGGAAGGATTGGTGAAAGAATCAGTCGATCGCGGATTGTATGGCCTAGAAGGACTATCTTCCATTCCCGGTACAGTCGGCGCATCGCCCGTGCAGAACATCGGTGCGTATGGTGTGGATGTATCGCATGCGATCAAATCGGTTCGTGCCTTTGACACGACCGCCTTGGGATTTGTCTCGCTCTCGAATGAAGACTGCGGATTCACATACCGCGACAGCATGTTCAAGCATGAAAAAGGCCGATACATAATCTCGGCCGTCACCTATGAGCTTTCAAAGAATGGCAAAGTTAGCGTCGAGTACAAGGACTTGAAGGATTATTTTGCCAAAAAAGGAAATAGCCAGCCGACCCTTAAGGACGTGCGAGAAGCGGTCATCGAGATACGAAAGAATAAGTTGCCGGATTGGACCGATTGGGGAACGGCCGGATCATTCTTTAAGAACCCAGTCGTCTCCGCGCAGAAATTCACGGAGCTGAAAAAACTGTATCCGGAACTACCGGGCTTCACCGAACAGGATGGCCATGTCAAGCTTTCCCTCGGCTGGATCCTCGATAAGCTCTGCAATGCCAAGGGACTGACCATCGGCAATGTCGGGACTTATGAGAAGCAAGCCTTGGTAGTGGTGGCCAAGCCCGGCGCCACTGCCCAGGAAGTCCTCGATTTCTCCAACGAGCTTATGCGCCGTGTCAAAGACAAGACCGGCATAGAGATCGAAGGTGAAGTCGAATGGGCTGTGGCGTGAATGGACTGGTTTTTCTCGGCAGAAGGAATACAATTGCGGTATGTCGGAAGAAATAATTACAAATGGACCACATAAGGGTTTTGAGGAAATCAAAGAGATAGATGAAAACGGTATTGAATTCTGGATGGCCAGGAGGCTATTCCCGTTGCTTGGGTATTCCCGGTGGGAAACGTTTGATGATGTGATTTTGCGTTCAGCAAAGGCGGCTCTAAATAGCGGTCAAATTGTAGGTGACCATTTTCGCCAGTTGACGAAATTGGTCGACATAGGGTCCAGTGGGAAACGGGCTGTCAAAGACTGGAAATTAGATAGGTATGCTTGTTACTTGATCGCGCAGAATGGCGATTCAAGGATACCCCAGATAGCTGTGGCGCAAACATATTTTGCCATTCAAACGAGGAGACAAGAGATTTTTGATAGATTACCAGAAGAAGAGAAACGCCTTTTTGTGCGTGAGGAAGTAACCAATGAGAACAAGAAACTATTTAGGACCGCGAAGGAAGCAGGCGTATCTCACTTCGGACTTTTCAACGATGCCGGCTACAAAGGATTGTACGGGATCCCGCTTAGAGAGATAGAATCCAAGAAGGGGATAAAGAAAGGCGAATTGTTAGACAGGGCGGGTGCATCCGAATTGGCGGCAAATCTATTTCGGATTACTCAAACGGATGACAAGATTAAGCTTGATGGAATAAAGGGAGATGTTGCGGCACAACGGACACATAATATGATTGGCGGTAAAGTCAGACAGACGATAAAGGATATTGGTGGGATCTTGCCCGAGAATCGCAAACCGGAACGGCACATAAAGGAAATTAAGAAAGAAAAGAAACTTCTAGCGAAACAGGCAAAGAGGATCGGTATGTTACAAAATAGCTAATGGACGCTGGTGTGGTATAGTAATCAACATGTCATTTTTCGACAAGATATTCAACAGCAACAAGACTATCGGGGTCAAGAAATTCGAGCCGGTGGTGCCAACGATCAATGGACTGGAAGCCAAGATCCGGGCTCTTTCTGACGCGGAATTGAGGGGTAAGACGGAGGAGTTTAGGAAGAAGCTAGGAGCTAGGAGCCAGGAGCCAGGAGAAAACTCAAATGCGATTTCAAGCTCCAATGCTGCGGAAAAGCGTGTTCTTGAGGAGCTCCTTCCCGAAGCTTTCGCCGTGGTCCGTGAAGCCTCTAGGCGCACGCTCGGCCAGCGGCATTTCGATGTACAGCTTATCGGCGGGATGGTACTCAATTCCGGAGCGATCGCCGAGATGAGAACAGGTGAAGGGAAGACTTTGGTCGCAACGTTACCGGCTTATTTGAATGCATTATCAGGCAAAGGTGTACATATCGTCACCGTGAATGATTACTTGTCCCGCCGCGACGCCGTTTGGATGGGGCAGATCTACTCTTTTCTAGGATTGAGCGTGGCCGTCATCAATGATCAGGCTTCGTTTATTTATGATCCGACAGCTAAGGCAGCGGATGCAGAAGGTTCCGGTGAACCGGAGTCGACACCTGCTGGCGTCGCTCCTGCTTCTCGGCCTCTTCGGCCTCCGAAAGCTTCCCCTCCACCTTCTTCATCCGCTGCCTCAAGCGATACTCTCGACAAAGACCGCGACTTGACCGGCGGCTTCAAAGTCGTCCATGAATTCCTGCGGCCAGTCTCTCGCCGCGAAGCCTATGCCGCCGACATCACTTACGGTACCAACAATGAGTTCGGCTTCGATTACCTGCGAGACAATCTCGAATACAGCGCCGACCGCTTGCGCCAACGTGATTTCAATTACGCCATCGTCGACGAGATCGACTCGATATTGATCGACGAAGCGCGGACGCCGCTCATCATTTCCGCTCCGACCCGCGATGCCGAGACCACTTACAAGCAATTCGCTTCGCTTGTCAATTCATTCAAAGTCGAAGAAGATTACATAGTCGAAGAGAAGCATCGTTCTATTTCATTGACGCAGGCCGGTATCACCAAGGCCGAAAAGGCCTTGGGAATAGAGAACATATACACTGACCAGGGGATCAAGTCTGTTCACCACTTGGAGACTGCCATAAAGGCAATAGCGCTTTATCATGTCAATAAAGAGTACGTGGTCAAGAACAACGAGATCATCATCGTCGACGAATTCACCGGTCGCTTACAACCAGGTCGGCGTTGGTCCGACGGTCTGCACCAAGCTATCGAGGCCAAAGAAGGCGTTTCTATTCAGCAGGAATCACGGACCTATGCCTCGATCACCTTCCAGAACTTTTTCCGCATGTATCCGAAATTATCCGGTATGACCGGCACGGCCGCCACCTCG
Organism: Candidatus Tayloriibacteriota bacterium; assembly: GCA_003170325.1. Classification (GTDB taxonomy): domain Bacteria; phylum Patescibacteriota; class Minisyncoccia; order Phycocordibacterales; family PALSA-1337; genus C7867-002. Next base: position 2,927 of record PMZP01000049.1, on the reverse strand, counting down.
ACCGAGGAATTCTTCAAAGTCTATGGCTTGAATGTTCACACGGTTCCGACCAACGTACTACAGATCAGAAAGGATCAGAATGACCAGATATTCCGCACCGAGCTGGGCAAATTCAAGGCCATTTCCCGGAAGGTCAAAGAGCTTCACGACAAAGGTCAGCCGGTGCTCATAGGCACAGTTTCTATCGAGAAGAACGAATTACTTTCGCAGTTCCTGAAATCCGAAGGCGTTCCCCATACTATCTTGAATGCCAAGCCGCAATACGCCGAGAAGGAAGGCGAGACGGTCGCTCAAGCCGGTCGGAAAGGCGCGGTCACGATTGCCACCAACATGGCTGGTCGCGGCGTCGATATCAAGCTTGGAGGCAATCCGAATACGTCGGAAGTCTACGAGGAAGTGAAGAAGGTTGGAGGTCTATTCGTTCTGGGCACGGAGCGCCATGAGGCGCGCAGGATCGACAACCAGCTCCGAGGACGTTCCGGTCGTCAGGGCGATCCGGGCGAGACGCAATTCTTTGTTTCGCTGGAAGATTCGTTGATGCGCGTCTTCGCTTCTGACACATTGAAATCGATGATGGGCAAACTAGGCATGCCTGAAGATGAAGCGATCGAGCACAGGATCATTTCCAAGGCCCTTGAATCGGCGCAGGAGAAGATCGAAGGCTTCAACTTCGACGCGAGGAAGCATGTGCTGGAATTCGATGATGTCATCAACCATCAGCGAGGATCGATCTACGGGCGACGCAAACGTCTTCTTTTGGGGACGCTAGATGATGTGGAGAGGGAATTAATGGAAATAATTGGAGCGGCGGAAGGGAAGGTCTCCGAGGAAACTTTCGGAGGCCGAAGAGGCCGAGAAGTAGGTGCGAAGCCAGCAGGCTTCGACGCCGGTTCCGAAGGGGCCTTTCCTTCCGATGCTCCCAATGCTCATTTGATCATTGAAAAGAAAATCGCTGAATTCGGGCGCGAGCCATTCTTGCAAGCCGTACGCATCATCCTTCTGCAGACCACCGACATGTACTGGGTCGAGCACTTGGAAGTCATGGATTACACGCGTTCCAGCGTAAATCTTCGTGCTTACGGCCAACGCGACCCATTAGTCGAATACAAGAAGGAGGGCTTACGACTATTCAAAGAGATGACCAATGCCATGCGTGAACAAGTCATAAAAATTCTTCCGCATGTGGTGCCGATACAAAATGGAGCATCGATTCAGCAGAATAAATCCGAAATCCGAAATCCGAAATCAGAGACAAATACGAATAACGAAATTCTAAATCTAAAAGAGGTTCGGACCAATGCTGACATGATAAGCGGTGGCGACGGATCCAGGTCTTTGACGGGTGATCCTAAAGAAAAAGAGCCAGGAAGGAATGATCCATGTTGGTGTGGATCTGGCAAGAAGTACAAAAAGTGCCATGGAGCGGGAAAATAACAAGAAGGCAATAAACCGAAAGATTCTCACCCTTTGCGTGATATATCAGCGTCCGCGGGTATTGCTCGGCATGAAGAAGAAGGGTTTTGGAGCAGGGAGGTGGAATGGATTTGGTGGAAAAGTCGAGGAAGGAGAGTCGATCGAAGAGGCCGCCGTTCGCGAGGTTCGCGAAGAAGCGGGAATTGAAGTCAGCTCAATTCGTAAGGCCGGCATTATCGAGTTCACTTTCGAGAATGACCCCAAGGTCTTGGAAGTCCACATATTCAAGTGCGGCTCATTCATGGGCGAGCCGACTGAAAGCGAGGAGATGAGACCGCAATGGTTTCATATTGACGAGATCCCATTCAAAGAGATGTGGTCAGACGACATTTACTGGTTCCCGCTATTTTTCAAAGGTAAGAGATTCAAAGGAAGATTCCGCTTCGACAAGCCGTCAACGGCCGAATATGCCGCGAAGATCATTGAGAGTGAGCTAATAGAGGTCGAAGATTTCTAATAACAAAACATTTTTTGTCTTTTGTAAGCTTGCGCGATTTATTCAAAGGAATACAATTGTCCTGTGAATTACTTCTTGTTGCAAAAGAATATTCATGATTATCAATTAATATTCTAATATCATGATTACGTCAAAGATATATTTAAAAGAAAATAGGGTTACGGTCGATGAATTGGCCGGGATGACCAAACGCCGATTTGATGAATTGGAAGACCAGATCGATTTCCGTATTGATCAGATCGAAGTTAAACTTGGACAAGTTGAAACCAAACTTACTCAAAAAATCGATCAGGTTGAAACAAAGCTAGGTCAAAGGATAGATCAGGTGGATATAAGGCTTGATAAGGTTGAAACCAAACTTGATAAGGTCGAAACCAAACTGGACGTTGTCTCGAAGGATGTGAAGAAACTCGGAATAGGGTTACGAGAGCTTTCAACGACCGTGAAGGATCTTACCACGACCATTAACACGGGCTTCGATTCGCTAAAAGCGCGGGTAACTCCTCACAACTCTGAGTAGGAACATGTGGATAAATATCGAGATTTCGTAAGGGTTTTCTGGTAAAATAGAGGGGTAAATGAGAGGTCAATTAAGCAAGGAAGACAGGCTCCAAATCAATGTTACCAGGCTCAAAAACAATGCCTTGCGCTTCCGCTCGACGATCAAGAATCTGAGGGGAATAATCAATGAACAACACAAGGAGATTCTGGAATTGAAAGAAAAACTCATCGACAAGGAAGCTCAGAGAAAGGAATTGCAGTCATATCTCTACAAACCTGGTAAAAAGGATGGCAAATCCTTGCCTCGTGGCAAGAAGCCGGGGAGCCCTGCATACCACCGTCCCATCCCTCCGGAGAGTGCTGTCACTAAGGAATATTCATACATACTGAAGCAATGCCCGATTTGCAAAGAAGCGGTTGGAAAAGTCGTGGATACCGTCATCAAATACACTGAAGACATCGACCTCAAACCCAAGCCATTAGTCACCAAGCACAC
>PMZP01000071.1 GCA_003170325.1 Candidatus Tayloriibacteriota bacterium | reverse complement strand
TTCCCGAAGAGATGAGCGAATCAGACAGAAATACAATCAGTCAAAACATTGATAATATAAGTAGATTTCTTAATCGCGAAAAAATTCGGTCTGGTTCTAAGAATGCGATCCCACCATTCGAGTAATCGACAACTTGGTTCCAATAGAGTCAGACAGGCACCACAAATATCGCAATCACCTCATCGCCATCTGTATCAAATGATCCACCAGCTCACGCGTATCGCTGCCGACGGCGCGAAGGGCTTTGGGCATCAAGGATTCCCCGGTCAAGCCCGGCAAAGTATTCACTTCCAGGACATAGATACCGCGGCGAGGATGGATGATGAAGTCTGACCGCGAATAATGGCGCAGGCCGAGCGCCCGGTGAATCCTCTGCGCCAAGGCCTCGATGGCAATCTTCAACTTATCCGAAAAAGTCGCCGGCACGATCTCCTCTGATTTGCCCTGATACTTGGCTTCAAAATCGAAGAACCCGGTCAACGGGCGGATCTCGATCGGTGGCAAAGCGTACAATTCATGGCCACGGAATCCTTCGATGACTCCGCAGGTCGCTTCGATTCCGGGAATGAATTCCTCGATCATCACCGAATCGGAATGGGCCGAAGCCGACTTCAAAGCTTCGGGCAATTCATCGTAGTACTTAACGACTGAAACGCCGACCGATGAACCACTAGCCGTGGGCTTTACAACTGCCGGCATCAGAAATGATTCGAATAGACCGCCTACCACGGCTTTCACGTCCCTTTGGATCGACGCTGAACTGATCTCGCGGGCGTAGGGAGACTTTATCCCATGGTCTTTGAAGACCTTCTTGGACAAGACCTTATTCATGCCGACGGCCGAGCCTAAGGAACCGCTGCCGGTGAATGGGATGCCATGAACTTCCAGGAATGCTTGAACCTTGCCGTCTTCGCCATAAGTGCCATGCAAAGCATTGAAAGCCACATCAAAACGATGAGCGGTGTCTTTGGGATCCACTTCCAGGCCATCGATATGCCAGATTCCCTGCTTGTCAATGAATACATCTAGCGGCTCATACTTGTCACTGAAATGATTTTTGAGTACATCCAAAACCGCCGCTCCGGAATTCAGAGAGACTTCGTATTCATTGGACGGCCCGCCGCGCAAGACACCGACGCGAGTGTGATGGGTCATGCAAACATTGTAACGCATTTAATGTGTCGGCTGAAGTGCATAGCAAATGTTTGCTTGGTGAATAACGTCTTCGAGCCGAGTCGCAATGCGATTTGAGCCGTGAACAAATTGCCCGTGTGCGCTGAATCCCTGGAAGCGTATACGGCTGCAATTTGGAATGGCGACCTTGCGAGGAGGTGAGGAGACATTGTTCACCAAGCTAGAACTGCCTTATTGACCGGCGAAGCCGGTGATACTTGATGGCAAATCGATGCGCTTCGGCATTCACGGCGATGATTTCTCGACGATACTTGTCTACGAGTTCCGCCAAGCCGATCACTTCAGCAGCTTTATGCCTCTCATCCTTGGTGACTGCAACGACCGGGATCCCGACACGCCTAGCCTTCAAAACCGATTCAGCCGCATTTTTCTGTATTTGATTCCCGTCGACGACGATCAGATCCGGATAATCCCATTCGCTGTGATTCAAACGCCTGTAAAGGATCTCCGCCAGACCGGCTGCGTCGTTGTTCTCCTCCTTCGAGACTTTGAATTTCCTATAATCAGCCGGCGTCAATTGGCCGTTGATGGAAACGGTCATGGCTCCGACCACGCTTGTGCCAGAGAGGTGCGCGATATCGTAAGCTTCTATGCGGAATGAACGGGTTGAAACGCCGCCATTTGCCTTATTCCTCTTTATGAGCGCGATGTCGTTTATATGATCGAGCGCGTAAAGCAATTTCCGGTTTCGGCCAGCTTCCTCGAATTTCAATGCTTTGGCGTTCCGCTTCATCTCGGCTTCGATCAATGACCGTACTCGCCGGCTCTCACCTTCGAAGAACAGCGAGAGATAGTGTATGGTCTTCATATAGCTTTTTCTCGCTTCAGAATCGGCCTGACCAGGGGCTTGATCTGGTGCTCGGCCGATAGCTTGATAGAATCGCTCATGTCTAAGATCAAGAGCCTTCTTGTCCCTGAATGGGAAAAGCCGGCGCAATATCTTCAAAGCTTCCTTGATGAGGGCGCTTTCCGTGAATGGACCAAAGCATTTCAAGACGGCATACGGCAAATCGCCTTCATTCCTGCTCTGCTCGAAATCTCGGGCCCGCGCCAAGAAAACCCGCGGCCATGGTTCGTTGGTGATGATAACGTACTGCGAGCTTTTGTCGTCCTTCTCGTCGACATTATAGAAAGGTTGGTAGCGCTTGATGAGCGCGCTTTCCAACAAGACCGCTTCCAAAACGGAACTGGTCTCCTGCCACGTCAGGGTCTTGGCTTTGGTGACCATGTCGACGATCCGCGGACCGCGAGTGTCGATCAAATCGTCAGAGAAATAGCTTTTAAGGCGGTCTTTGAGAGACGTGGCGCGACCGATGTAGAGAGGGCGCTTTCGATAGTCCCTGAATATATAGACGCCCGGCGCATCCGGTAGTTTCTTCTTGTTGGCATATTGACGTTTCATGATGTGAAGAGTATTGTAATTGCGGAGCACTTGCAAGTTTTGTGCTTATGAAAGGAATCGAGATATGTTCGGAGAGATAGCAGAATCGACCCGTCAGTTCATCTACATTGTCGCCCCATTCGCGACTGTCGCATTCCTAGCCTGGTATTTCATCAAACGATGCAACAGACATGCGACGCATCGCAAGGAACACAAGAATGGAGGAGATTTCTATGATGCTCTTTAAACGGTGTGACAGCGACGGTGACTTGAGGATACCGTTTATCGGTATTGCACTGGTGATCGTTGGACTATTCTTGGCATGCTGTCTGGCAACCTGGAAAGGTGTCAGGTTTATCGCAAGGGAGATCGTGTATTTTGCCGATGGATACCCGGACAAGTAGCATGATCACACGTCAACCGATTGTCAAACATTCCGGCCGGACTCACGTTCGGCATTTTTTTCTATTTTTTCAGCGCCTTCTTCAAATACTGCCCCGTATAGCTCTTCTCATTCGCGGCCACGTCTTCCGGAGTACCTTTGGCCACGATCCGGCCGCCGCGCTCGCCGCCTTCGGGACCGATGTCGATGACATAATCGGCGTTTTTAACAAGATCCAGGTTATGTTCGATGACCACGACCGTATTCCCCTTGTCCACCAATTTTTGCAGAATGTCTATCAATTTCTTGACGTCCTCATAATGAAGACCGACCGTTGGCTCGTCGAGCAGGTAGATCGTCTTCTGCAGATGCGCTCGATACAATTCCGAGGAGATCTTGACTCTCTGCGCTTCACCGCCGGATAAGGTGGTGGCAGATTGGCCGAGCTTTACATAACCTAAGCCCACATCCCAAAGGGTCTTCAGCCGGTCTTCGACGGCAGGGATATCTTCAAAGAACTTCAAAGCTTCCTCGATCGTCAATTGCAATACTTCATGGATATTTTTCTTGCGGAACTTGATGTCTAGAGTCTCCTTGGTGAATCGCTTGCCGTCGCAGATATCGCAAGTAACGTAAACCGTCGGCAGGAAATGCATCTCCACGGCGATTTCGCCATTACCCTCGCAGGCCTCACAGCGTCCGCCGGGGCGATTGAAGGAGAAGCGACCGGGACCCCAGCCACGAGCGCGAGCCTCCGGTTCAAATGCGAACAGGTCGCGGATGTGCGTCCAAGCGCCGGTATAAGTAGCTGGATTGGACCTGGGCGTCCTGCCTATCGGAGATTGATCAATCAGGATGACACGGCCGACATATTCCGAGCCGGTAAAGCTTTTGCAATTGATCGTCTCATTGCTGCGGAACCGCGACTCGAATCTAGTCTGCAGATTGCGATGAAGGATCTCGTACATCAGAGACGACTTACCTGAACCGGAGACGCCGGTGATGACATTGAAACAACCGAGCGGCACATCCACGTCCATATTCTTGATATTGAAAATGTTTCCACCACGGACCATGATCTTCCCTTTTGGTTGGCGCCTTTTTTCCGGCTTGGAAATGGACATCTCCCCGCGGAGATATGCCAACGTCAATGAATTATGCGGATTCTTCTTGGCAGTCAGCAAGTCATCGAGATAACCAGAGACGACGACCTTGCCGCCGTGCACACCGGCACCAGGACCGATGTCCACCAGATAATC
>PMZP01000076.1 GCA_003170325.1 Candidatus Tayloriibacteriota bacterium | reverse complement strand
CTAAATATCTTTTCAATCGGCCATGCTACGAATCCAACAGCTTTCCCCGCTTCAATTTTGAGATCAAAAATATTTCCTTTATAGACGTAACCATATTGAACCCTGAATACATCATTGATTTTACCAGTCACAGAATCAATAGAATGAGTCCGTAATTTTTTTATCAAATGCAAATCGCCAATAGTTGCCGCTATTCCTGTTTCCTCTTTCATTTCCTTTATAGCAGTATCTTCGTAGCTCATGCCCAGGTCAACGTGTCCTCCGACGGTAGCGTCAAGCAAGTCAGGATAAGTATCCTTATCCTTTGCGCGGTGCTGAAAAATCATATCGCCATCTGGAGTGATGAACCAGATATGAATCTCTCTATGAAGCAAACCTTTCTTATGCACATTTTCCCGCGTGTCTGGTCCAATGACACTATCATTCTCATCGACAATATCTAGTAAATCATTTGATGCCATGTTATTTCGCCTCCTCGATGATTATCTGCGCCTCGGTCAGGACTTTTTCGGCGGCGGGGCCTTTGACGCCGATCTGGTCTAGGATTCCGGGATTGCCTACCAAGTCGATGCAAACAAGGGTGTTGCGGCCTGCCAGATCTTTCTTCTGATCTCGCGTCAAAGAATCGATACAGCTGATCGGGTGCAATCCGTTCTCTTCGATTATCTCATGTAAGTTTCCATGAATCGGATAATTCCAGCCAATCAATTTGAGGTGATTGCATTCGCCGTACTTGATGGCTTTTTCCGTGAATTTCGTATTCGTGGCCAACCAGCGCTCGGTCAGCTTGCGTTCCACGCCGCCGTATTTGAAAGTCGTGCCAGCCAGATCATCGAAACGGGCTTTGACATACAAAGCGACCTTGAGGTCGGACTTCATGCCGAATTCATTGTGATACTTGGCTTCAACCATCGCCAATTCTTTGTCTTTCCAAGCGACGACATCGACTTCATGGTCGACGCATGTTCCCATCAGGGTCTGATCAGTGACCGATTCGTATCCCCACATCTTGAAAATTCGGGCGATGAATCTCTCGAACGGAAATCCGTCCGGACCGAGCTCCATCATGGCGCGTCGGACAGAATATTTTGCCGCCATCGGCACCGAATGCTTGTGGAGCAGGACGAAGGCACGACGGTAGATATCTGCGGTGGTCATGCCTTCATGCATCTCTCTTTCCACTTCGTCCACCACATCGTCAATGATCTCCGGCTTGGCGCCGACCTTTTTGAGAGAGCTCACCAGCTTCTCCTCTTCGAAAAGCTCCTTCGTTCCGTCTGATTTTGCGATGGTGATCAGGTGATTCATGGGATGTACTGTGAACTACGTTACGTTCTGATTAGTATATCACATCTCATTAATCCGCTTAGATCGATACTCACTGAATGACTCCTCCTCCTAGGCATTCTTCCCCATCGTAAATGACCAAAGATTGTCCGGGTGTCAGGGTATCTTGCGGCTTCTCGAATTCAATCTCGACTTCCGATATTGAAGCACTCGAAATCTTCACGGATTGTAATTCCTGGCGATAGCGGCTACGGGCTTGGAATGGGAATCCGCGTTGACTTAGATCTGGCGTAATCATTGTCGGTTCAATGTCCGGCGTCTCGCCTCGGATCCAATTCACATCCGATATTCTGACCAGCGTTTTGGCTTGCGGCAATGAATCAGCCGAATCCTTATTTGAAACCATAATAGTGTTCTGATCTATATCTTTATCTATGACGAAATACGGCATGTCACTCGGCGTCTTATGCTTCTTATCGACCGTGAATCCGTGCCGCTCGCCGATAGTGAAAAGAAATGCCCCGGGATGATTGCCGATAGTTTCGCCGCTTTCATCAAGGACTTTGCCAATTTCAGTCTTAATATAATGCTTCAAGAATTCCTTCACGTCTACTTTACCTATGAAGCACAGACCCTGACTGTCCTTCTTCTCGGCATTCGGGAGCCTGAATCTTTTGGCCAGTTTACGGACTTCAGGCTTATTCAGATGCCCGACTGGAAACAGAACATGCTCAAGGTCTTCTTGTTTGAGCGTCCAAAGAAAGTAGGACTGATCTTTATTCGAGTCGACGCCCATTAGTAATCGTAATGCATTTGCGCCCGCGGAGGACTTCGCTTCTCGGAACGCGGAAAAAGTTCTGCAGAACTTTTTCCTAATCCTCGAAGATTTTCTGCTGAAAATCGTCTGCGGACATTCCTCGAAACGAATCCCTCCGCGGGCGCTATCAATCCGTGTATAATGTCCAGTGGCTATGTAATCAGCGCCATGTGATTTGGCCCACTTCCAAAACGCTCCAAATTTTACTTCACGGTTGCACATCACGTCTGGATTCGGAGTGCGTCCTGCCTTATATTCGGCGATCATGTATTCAATCACGCCGTTCTTGTACTCCTTTTCCAGATCAAGCGTGATAAAAGGTATGTCCAAATGCGCGGCGGCTCTCATGGCTTCCAGCCGCTCTTCTTTCCAATTGCATTCGATCCAATCCGGCTGCCAGACCTTGATGAAAACACCCGTGACATTACAGGCGGCCTTTTTTAACAAGACCGCCGAGACGGACGAATCAACTCCGCCGGACATGCCGACGAAGACGGCTTTATTCGATATATTTGTTTGCATTGGCTGTGTGTCCATCCAGAGTCGCCGCGTAATGCATCTGGCCCTTTTTGTCCGAGAGATAGAAAAAATAGCTAGTCGCCGTCGGATGGAGAGTGTCTAGAATGGCATTAAGTCCCGGATTATCAATGGGCGTTGGAGGCAAGCCGGTGTGCTTGTATAGGTTATAAGGCGAATCGACGGCCAAATCGGAGAGCGTCAGCGAGGCCGAATCTTTGCCAAGAATGTAATAGAAAGTCGGATCAACCTGCAAGGGCATGCCGCTCCGAATGCGCTTCCAGAGGATGCCGGCGATGATCCGGCGATCGGTCGTCGAAGTCGCTTCCCTTTCGACGATCGAGGCCATGGTCACGATATCCGAGGCTGATTTACCGAAAGCTTGGATATCCAGAAGCAGAGGCTTGGTCTTGTCGATGAAAGTGGAGCGTAGTTGATTTACAACATCAGCAGGCGTGGTATTCTCGTAAAAAAAATAAGTATCCGGGAAAAGATACCCCTCTTCAGGTTTAGCCAAAGCCAGGAATGTCTGCAAGTCGAACTGCGGAATGGCTTTTTTCAAAATCGTTCCCATATCTTTGACGGTCATGCCTTCAAAAAATGTCACTCTGATCTTAGGCAGTCCTTGTATGCCATAGGCGGCGCGATAAGCCACGCGTAGAGCCGATTGTGGCGAATCAAAAAGATAATCGCCAGCCTGGACTTGGCGATGCCCGGTCAGGAGAACCACGTATGCTTTGAATAGCAAAGGCGACTTGATCACTCCTTGCTTGGCCAGAATATCGGCAGCTTGTGACATATATGTTCCCTTCTTCAGGGTGACGATCTCCTTGGCGGGGAAACCGGAAGGAGCAATGGAAAAATACACAATGAACAAGAGCGCCGCGACCACCAATGTTGCGACGATGCAGGCATATGTTTTGAAATGCCTGCGTATCCGTAGATTTATGATGGTGATAAGTCGGTACGCCATGCTTCTATTCGTAGATCTGTATTATACTGGAAGATTGCTCGGTGCCTGTCCTTTCTTTGAAGGCACGCGCTCGAGAGATGGCGTCTGGGCCACCGAGCCCGGGAAGTGATAGACCGTGGCCAATTCTTCCGTGTTCATGACCATGATCTTACCTTTGAACGGCGCATAGAAATACGACCGGCGCTTGTAAGCCATAAGGGCTATGCGGCTATACCGATTGCGACGATAATTTTTGTAATCTAGCCAAGGATCGCCTAAGCGAAGGTGCCACTTCTTGCTATTTTGTTTTATTCCGTTCAGATTTTCGGTCGTAAATTGCTTAAGATTGCCGATAATACCTCCCGCACCGAACGGCGTACTGAATACATCCTTCTTGCCAATATATAAAGCCCGAATACCGCAATCAAATGCCAGCTTGCTTATACTGCGGCCGATCGATTCGACAAGGACCTTCTCCGGATCTGAAATAGTCGGAATTCTGGCATATCCAGTGTCGGGATTTATTTCACCGGCGACTTTAGTCTTACGATCCTTGATGAGTAAGATCTTGTCAATTTCTTTTTGAGCCCCCTCCTTCCATAAGTCTGCATGTTTGAATAAATGTCCAGGCACCTTTTGATCGTCCATGTGAGCTCGGATCGGTATTTGGATCCAGACCTGCTGATTTGGTCCGACACTTCCAAGAAACTCGATCAACGGTAACAGCGGATCGATTTTAAATTCTTCTTTAGGATCCTTATCCAGACCATAGTCGACATATGTTTTTATCGGGTAATAATCTGGTTTAGTAAATTTGAATTCAGCCGCCCAAATTCTTATCTCCTTCGGATCATAGTGCACGGAACGCGTATAATCTTCACGTTCTGTGATTTCAATACCAGGATATTGAGAATATAAAGCCGACATCAAACCGCCTTTGCGTATATCTTCAGTCCAAATGAAGAACTTGATTTGGCCCTCTATCGAAACCAATTCCAGCGAATACCACGGTCGGGTCTCTCCTTTCCAGTACTGTGCGTATTCGCTACCATTTGATGTGTTATGCAATGAAATCAGAACTGATTCCATAGCCAATGGAGATTTAAATGTATCCTTAGGTAGTTTCAATTCCAGCACCGTGTATTTTATTCCAAGAAAATTTTTACCCTGCACATAATCTACCCAAAGTTCCCAAAAGATGACGGCCAAAAGGACCATCAGCATGATGGGTGCCAAGGCGATAGCGAATTGGATCGACTGCGGCAACAGGTTGGTCTGGAAATCCTGCACTAGATAGGCGAATGTCTGACTGAGAGGCATGGGTATATTATAGCGTCAAGCGAGAATCTCGTAAATGCTCGCATTTTTGAGATTCGAGCGAAGACGATATATGAGCGGAGTGAATATACCCAATACATGCTTATGCCGCCACCTTGGCTTTTTCTACAGCCGGCAGGTATTTGCCGTCCTTGTCGCGGCGGAAATATTTGGGGTTCTGCAGATTGACGACGATGGTATTTTCCTTGACGTAACGCTCCTTCATGACCTTGTCGATGACTTCCTCCTTGGAAAGCGGGCCGTTCTTCTCCAAGACAGTGCGGATGACGTCGCGGACCACGCCCGGAGCATAGCCCCATTCGGCCAAAGCATAGAGACCGCGCCCGACTAGGACGAAACGGGGGTCCTTGATGAGCTCATTGTGGGTAGTCGCCACGTGCGCCTTCTTGTTGAACATGGTGGTGATCTGTTTGGCGACTTCGCGGAAATGGATGGGCGAGCCGTGCTTCCTGATGACTAGGAAGGCGTAATCGCGCATGCCTTTGGTCTTGACATTCGGGGATTGGGCAACACCCCAGTCGCCCAGCGGATTTTTGCCGATTGCCTTGGATATGGCCAGCCAGCGGCGGACGATCTCTTGGTTCTTGTAGCGCTCCGAAACGTCTTCCAGATGCGTCAAAAACTTGTCAATGATCTCGGACTCCGGAAGCAGGTCCTGATTATTCAAATTGTTGTAGAGCTTACGCAAAGCGTCTTCGACTTTCTTGGCCAGCTCTTCGTTGACATGCCAGCGATGGCGGAATTCCTCGTCTTCCTTGAACTTGCGGAACGGCTCGCCGACGACCAGCAGGAAAAAGATGTGATTCTGAAGGCTCTTGTCCTTGGAGATGTGTCCGAGAAAATCATCCTCGACGACGATACCGCCCAGAGAATTGAGCAGGCTCTCGATCTCGCTGAAGGCCGCCTTCTCCTGCTTGTATTCTTCGGACTTCCTCACCATGGAAAGGGCGTAAGCTTCGATCTGACGGACGCGCTCGCGGGTGATGCCATAGAGCTTGCCGATGGCGTCCAAGGTCATACGCTTGGTCTCCTTGCCGAGACCATAGCGATGGACGATGACGTCGCGAGCCCGATCAGGCAGAGACGAGAGAAGCCTCTTCGTAGTCTGTTTGGGTTTGAATGAGATTGGTGAGGTGGCCATGTGATATTTGTATCATCAGCTTGTAATACTGTCAACTATTTTTGCAACCGTGTGTGGATATCTCCGCGATTGTCTCCAGGAAATCCCTGAAATCTCTACTATATGTCTACACTCAATGCAAGTACCCTACCATTATTACTTATAATTTGTCAACTAATCTGTCAACACGATATTCACAAGGCGATCTGGAACGACGATCACTCTCCCGATCTTCTTCCCTTCGAGCCACTTTTTGGTCTCGGGTAATCCCTTGGCTATCCGCTCAAGCTCGCCTTTATCCGAGCCGATCTTCGACTTGAATGAGCCGCGGACTTTGCCATTGATTTGGACGATTATCGTCGCTTCATCGTCAGCCGAAAGCTTGGGATCGTAGACTGGCCATCCGCTCACGTGAATCGATTCTTTGTGACCGAGCGAAGCCCATAATTCTTCACTGACATGCGGCGCGAAAGGCGCAAGAAGCTTTAAAATGACCTCGAAGTCTTCCCGGGAAATTGTCGCCTTTTCCAACTCATTCACGGCGATCATAAGTGAACTTATTGCCGTATTGAATCGCAGACTCATAATGTCATCAGTCACTTTTTTTATTGTCTTGTGGATTATCCGAGAATTTTGTTCGAGTCCACTTGGCAGAGGGACTTTCCCCGACTGCGAAGCACGAAGGGGAAACGTCCGGAGCCAAAAGGGCGCGGAAACGGCTATTCTCCACACCTTCTCGATAAACCGCCTTGCCCCGACGATGCTCTCCGTGCTCCAGGCGATCTGTTGGTCGAAAGGCCCCATGAACATCTCGTAGATCCTCAATGTGTCGGCGCCGAATGTCTTGACTATCTCATCCGGGTTGACGACATTTCCAAAGCGCTTGGACATCTTCCGGCCGTCTTCGCCCATGATGAGGCCGACATGCTGTAGCTTGATGAACGGCTCGATAGTCGAGACTACGCCGATGTCATACAAGAATTTGTGCCAAAATCGCGCGTATATCAAATGACGCGTGGCGTGCTCGGCGCCGCCGACATAGAGATCGATCGGCGACCAATATTTTTCATTCTTGGGACCGACCATGGCCTTGGTATTCTTCGGATCTTCATAACGCAAATAATACCAAGATGAACCGGCCCACGATGGCATAGTATTAGTCTCTCGTTTGGCTGGACCTCTGCACTTCGGACATTTCACATTCACCCAGTTCGAGACTGCCACCAATGGAGACTCGCCAGTACCGGTCGGCTCGTACGATTTCACCTTAGGCAATTCGACCGGCAGATCTTTTTCCGGCACGGGCACGACGCCGCAATTCTCGCATTGAATGACCGGGATGGGCTCGCCCCAATATCGCTGGCGGGAGAATACCCAATCGCGGAGCTTGAACTTGGTCACCCACTTTCCGCCAACCGACTCGGTGATCTCTTTCATGACCGTTCCGGAAGCTTTGCCGGAGAATCTGCCGGAATCGATCAGGATGCCCGGTTCCAAGAACGGCACGTCTTTGACGAAGTCGAATTTGGAGATATCTGTGGTCTTGTCGATCCCCAGCCCGCATAACAGAAGCACAGCTCTTCCGAGTATCTCGAATATGTGCCTCGACTTCGGTATGGTCTTCTCGAAAAGATCCAGCATCTCTGCTGCCGTTTTCCATTCAAGGTCGAAAGTCTCATGGGGTTCGCGACTGTGCTCTCCGATGTCATGGGAATCGATAACAGCCAAGAATTGCATCGACGATGCCGACTTGAATTCCTTCTTGCTCTGATTGTAGTAATGAGCGAAGAGCTTGCCTCCCAATCGATGCCACGATTTGACATCGCTGATTCCGGCCTCTTCCTTCAATTCGCGCCGCGCTGTTTCCTCATACGACTCACTGCCCTTTTTCGCTCCGGTGACGATGGTGTACCTCTCGGGGTTATGCCAATGCAAACAAGCATACAAAGATTTTTGCCGATCGAAGATCATTATCGCCGATCCATCCACCGGTTCATCTGCCGGATTCGGTTCACCGAAAGTCGGCGCAATGACATCTCTAGTCAGCAATCCGAACTTCTTGGCGAATGCCCAATCCCTCTCGTCATGAGCCGGCACAGCCATGACCGCGCCTGTACCATAATCAGCCAGAACATAATCGGCAATCCAGACAGGCACCTCTTCATTGTTGGCCGGATTCACAGCCTTGACACCTTTCAATTCCACGCCGGTCTTTTCCTTGGTCGCATCTGTGCGCTCGATCTCCGTCTCTCGCGATGATTTGAAAATATATGCTTCGACTTCGGCTTTGTTCTCGACATGCGGCATGGCGACTTGCACCCAAGGATGCTCCGGAGCCAGGACCATATATGTGACTCCGAAAAGCGTGTCTGGACGCGTGGTGAAGACTTTAACCGAAGGTGTGACAGCTTTGAGTACTTCGGGTTCTTCGATGGCACAGAAGTGCTCTTCCTTGCTCGTCGTCTCCACCAAACGTGCTGACAACTTATCAGCCAGATATTTCAAGTAAGGCGCTCTTTTCGGCTCACGCGAATCGGAAAGCACCGCAATCTTTCCACCAGTTAGCCTCTTGATCGCCGCGTAATCATAATCCCAATTAAAATCCTTGTTGAACGATCGCGATTCATAGAACTTATCGAACTTCGGGTCTACAGCTGAAGCCACTATCACCAATCCGGAGATCGGCTTATTCAATTTCATCAGCGCTTTCATTGCTACAACTGCGCCAAGGCTATGCGCGACGATGACCGTGTTTTCGTCAAGCTTACAATTCGTGAGAACATACTCTACCTGTTCGGCCTCTTTCGGATGATAGGAGTTCGGTAATTCCGGCACTTCAACTTGTTGTCCGTGTTTTTCAAGCACGTCCTTGAGCCACGGATGGAAATCGGTCTTGGCTCCGCCTTCAAATCCGTGCAAAATCATAAACCTCGTCTTATTCTTGGCGAATGTCAATCGGAAATCTATCTCTGCCCCTTCACTCCTGCCGATCCAATTTCGTTGTAACTCCTTGATTGACGCCGGCCAGTCGAGAAGAGGTTTGGCATTACCGTCCTTCGCATCTAGATCCTTGAGCAACCTATCCGCATAATCGGTGATCTTCAGAACCCACTGCTTCATCAGCTTCTTTTCGACAGGCGTGCCACAGCGTTCGCAACGGCCGTTCTCAACGTCTTCGTTGGCCAGGACGGTCTTGTCAGTCGGGCACCAATTGACTGGCTCGTAAGATTCATAAGCCAGCCCTTTCTTCAGGAGTTGCAGAAAGATCCACTGCGTCCATTTGTAATACTTCGGGTCGGTCGTATTCACTTCTCGCGACCAGTCATAATCGAAGCCGAGGATCTCCAACTGCTTCTTGTATCGTTCGACGTTCTTCTTCACGGCGATCTCCGGATTGGTTTTCGTCTTCAATGCGTAATTCTCCGCCGGCAATCCGAAAGCATCGAAGCCCATGGGATGCAGGACCGACCGACCATTCATGCGCTGGAAACGCGAAACCACATCCGTAGCGATATATCCCTTGGGATGTCCGACATGAAGGCCTTCGCCTGATGGATACGGGAACATGTCCAAGACGTAGAATTTATCCTTCTTCGGATCCTCTTTGCTCTTGTAGAGTTTTTTAGCCGCCCATTTCTTCTGCCACTTCGGCTCGATCTTGGCCGGATCATAGACATTTTTCTTCATGAGTGAAATCATAGCGCAAATATGCGGAAGATACAAAAATGCCGTTCCCCGAAGGAAACGGCGCGGAAATGGTTCTAGCGATTACGGGTGATAGTGCAGTGCCAGAACGCCGATACACACCAAGCTGATTAATATCGCCACTACGAACTTCAGTCCAAATGAAGCGGCTCCCGGGCTGGCGCTTGTTGGCCTGACGATACCGGCAGCCGGAAGCGATGTCCGCGGCGACTGGTGATGACGTTGCTCTTGGCGCCAATGAAAGTGGGGGTAACTTGAGAAGCCTCCACAATCAGATCGATGCATTCTAATCATAATGATCCTTGGTTAAATTTTGACCGAACTACCAAATTTCTAACGGTTGCATTATACCACAATTGGTCTAATAACGCAAACAGAACTGCTAATGAGCAATCCTACTACATCCAGACAGATTGTCCATCCACTGTTTTAGATCTTAAACTCTATAACATCCCCATCTTTGACCACATACTCCTTCCCTTCCGTGCGGAGCAAGCCTTTGTCGCGAGCGGCGGCGTAAGAGCCGGCTTTCAATAAAGTTTCCCACTCGATGACTTCGGCACGGACGAATTTGTCTCTGAAGTCGGTGTGGATAGCGGTACCGGCCTCGGGAGCGGTCCAGCCTTTCTTTATGGTCCAGGCACGCGTCTCGTCGGTTCCGGTGGTGAAGTAGGTGATGAGCCCCAGAAGATCATAGCCGCGCTTGATGAGCATATCAGTGCCGTCATCATGTGACCCTAATCCTTCTCGCATCTCCCGCTTATCTACTTCATCCAGATCCTTCAATTCCTGTTCGACTCCGGCGTCAACGATGACATGCCCGGCATTCACGGACTTGAAGAATGATTCCAATGCAGCCCAGCGCAAATCCATTTTTCCATCTGTCGCCTCCTCATCTAGATTTCTCGCACCGGCTTTCTTATTTAGCACATACAGGAATGGCTTGGCCGTGATGAGGCACAATTGCTTCAAGAACGGCGCTTCGAACTCATCAGCTATCACAGTCGACGCCAACTTCCCTGTTTCTAATGCCGGAATGATCTTCTCCAAGAGACCAGCTTCAATGATGGCCTCTTTTTTGCCGGCTTTGACTTCTTTGCCGAGCGAATGCTTGCGCTTGGTGGCTGTCTGCAAGTCCGCCAGCACCAATTCCAGATTGATGACTTCGATGTCCTTCAATGGATCGATCTTGGCGTTCACGTGAATGACATTCTCGTCTTCGAAGATCCGCACCACTTGGACGATAGCATCGGTTTCTCTGATGTGCGAGAGGAATTGATTACCGAGCCCTTCGCCTTCGGAGGCTCCTTTGACCAGTCCGGCGATGTCGGTGAACTCCACGGCTGCCGGAATAGTCTTCTCCGATTTGGAGAATTCCGAAAGCCTCCAGAGCCGGTCATCAGGCACAGCCACTACTCCGACCGACGGGTCGATCGTACAGAAAGGATAATTCTCGGCAGGTACGGATTTTTTGGTGAGCGCGTTGAAAAGCGTCGATTTGCCGACGTTGGGGAGTCCGACTATTCCGATACTTAAAGACATAGCGAGAGCATAGCACAGATGATACCCGACTACGGCAGACTGGAAAAATACTTCTTGGTCTCATCTATCACGTCTTCCACAGAATGATCTGCTTTGATGAAATATTTGAAGACGCCGTTCTCCAGAGCTTCGGCGACAAAGTTTGGATCTAGCACCTGGGTCAGAAGGACTATGCAGGCCTTGCTGCCCCATCTGTCCGCTCTAAGCCTCTTTATCATGTCGATTCCCGTGATTCCCGGCAACATCACATCGACCCAGATCAGGTCGGGATGCTCAGCAAGCGCGATATCGAGACCGCTCTTGCCATCGCCGGTGGTCAAGACTTCCACTCCTTCGGCTTCCAGCTTCTCGGTCAGAAGCGTTCGAAAAACCTGGTCGTCTTCCACGATCAAAACTTTTTTAAGTGTTCTCATGGTATTGATTGATTATCATTTAATAAAACTATATCGGTAGCGTGAAATAGAAAGTACTGCCTCTCCCCTCATCGCTATCCGCTCCGACTACACCGCCATGAGCTTCGACTATGCCTTTGGCGATGACCAGACCCAAGCCGGTGCCTTTCTTGTCAGCCGTCAAAGCCGCTGTTTTGAATTGTCTGAACTTGTTGAATAGGAAAGGCAGGTTTTCCTGACTGATACCTACGCCATTATCAGTTATGGCCACGACCAGCGATGTCGGAAGGCCTACGAATGACTCGCCGACGGCCTTGATGAACCAGTTTATGTCATTGCTCCGAGCCTCGTCAAGCACGTCCGCTCCGGACTTGTGAAGGAACGCTTGAATGTTGATCTCGCCGCCCTCCCCGGTGAATTTTATGGCATTGAAGACGAAATTATTGAAGACTCCAACTAGTGCATTGGGGTCAAAACTCATGTTTTGAGGCACATCCGCTCCGATAACCGGCAAAATTTTGATTTGTTTGGCTTTGGCCGATGGCTCATATGATCTGACTCTTTCCGCTACGAGCTTTCGGATATCGGCAGCCGGTTCCTTGAAGATCTGATATTTTCCCGAGTCGACTTTGGCTGCGTCGAGGAGATTGCTGACCAGGCGGAGCATATCGGCCGAGCTCTTGTATATGATCGGCATGTATTCACGGACTAACTTTTCCTCTTCTTTAGGCGTTTTTTCGCTGATGACCAGATCCGCTATCTTATTTATGCCATCCAATGGAGAACGTAATTCATGGACCATCATGGAGGTGAAATCTTCGCGCAGCTTCTCCAGCTCCTTCTCGCGGGTGATATCGTGAAATATAACAACCCCGCCCAGGACTTCTCCACTGGTCAAAGCCATGGAGCTCCTTACCGGCGAGACGACGATCTCAAAGAACCTCTCACCTAAAAGGACCTCGGGCGCCTCCACGATCTTGCTCAACTTGACGCTCTCTTCCAATTTGCTCCGGATATCGAACTTCCCGCCCAACCGATCTATGAAATCGAAGATAGTCACTTCAGCCTTCTCATTGAGTCCGAGGAGCGATTTGACCGCGGGGTTGGCCACAAATACGCGGTAATCATTATCCGTCATGACGATCCCGTCAGCCATGCTCTCCACCATGGAGTTGAGCTTCCTCTGCTCCATCCTAACAACTTCTTCGAGCTTGCTGACGGCTTTCGACGCTTGCTGGGTGATCTTGTAGAGTATTGTCATCTCTTCTTCCTTGTAAAGACCGGATTTCGTATCGGAAACAGTCAAGACACCCACGACCTTGTCGCCGATGACGAGCGGTATGTTGAAAAAAGATCTGACAGGCTGATTGTCGTCCTCGGAGAGGATCGCACCCGATAATACCTCCTCCACGGCACTCTTGGAGAGCTCTTTGTCCAAAAGAGCCGAAAGCGATCCGATCATACGGTCGCGGATGTCATTCAGGAACTGACGATTGACCGACCTCTCCAGCTGAACTTTGAAAATGATCTTCTCCGGTTGAATGAGCATGTAAGAAACAGCGCTATACTCGATGAACTGCCTCAATGATCCGGTGATTATGTCGATGATCTCATGGACATCTAGCGAATACCCGATCCGGTCTCCGAGTTCCTTCAAGATCGCCAACTCATACATCTTCCGCCCGGTCTCTTTTTCTTTGTTCTCCATGATCCTAAGCAGCATCAAGCTCCTCCCATAAAAAGCCAGACCGCCGATTATAGCTAGGCCGGCGACGATGATGATGGTCAGATTGGACATGGTCTATTGTCTACTCGACTTTATTGATGCCTGGGTACTTCTCGAAGATCGAGCTCAAGGCGCTCTTGACGATCTGTCCGGATAGCTCGACATAAGCATTCACCAGCTTTTGGATCAATTCCTTGGGATCACCGGATATATCTTCCACCGAACAGCTATC
>PMZP01000087.1 GCA_003170325.1 Candidatus Tayloriibacteriota bacterium | reverse complement strand
GTCGAAGAGAACAAGGAAGAGATCCAGGAAGCCGTCAAAGGCGCCGACATGGTCTTCGTGACCTGCGGTTTGGGCGGCGGTACCGGTAGTGGCGCTAGTCCGACGGTGGCTCGCACCGCAAAAGAGCTCGGCTGTCTGACCGTGGCCGTGGTCACCAAGCCTTTCTACTTCGAAGGACGCCAGCGTTCCCGCATCGCCGAGACCGCCCTGGAAGATCTGCGCAAGGAAGTCGACGCCATCATCGTAATCCCCAATGATCGCTTGCTTTCGGCCGTCAACAAGGAAACCACGGTCAAGAACGCTTTCGCCATGTGCGATGAGATCCTGCGGCAGGCCGTCGAAGGCATCTCCGACCTCATCACCACACCCGGTCTCATCAACATTGACTTCGCCGATATCCGCACGGTCATGGAAAACGCCGGTTCGGCTCTCATGGGCATCGGCTCGGCTTCCGGCGAAAATCGCGCTATCGAAGCTGCCAAGAATGCCATCAATTCCCCATTATTGGACGTCTCCATCGCCGGCGCAAAGGGCGTGCTCTTCTCCATTGCCGGAGGCGAGGACCTGACCATGTTCGAGATACAAGACGCCGCCAAAGTCATCACCGAATCCATCGACCCCGAAGCCAAGATCATCTTCGGAACCGTTCGCGACGATAAGTTGAAGAAGAATGAGATCAAGATAACCGTCATCGCCACCGGCTTCCCCGAAGGCGTCTCCGCCGCCGCTTCAAGGCCATCTAGTTCCGGTCTGGCCACTACTCCCCAACGCGCCACACCAGCCCAACAAGCCGAATCCGCCATCGCCGCCATGATGCGCGGTTCCGCCAAAGAAAAAGACCGTGGCACATCCGCGTCTGCCGGCAAGATCTACAATCCACCGCCCGAATCACGCCGCGAACCAGCCATGGTCGAACGTGCCAAATCCATCGACATCAAGAAACCCGAACCAGCCAAAGATGACGATGATGATTGGGGTGCCATTCCGGCTTTTCTCCGAAGGAGCAAGTTGAAATAGAATCGCTGTAGTTTTTCAAGTAATAAAATTCCCGCGACCTGTTCGCGGGATTTGAATTGGTTGGCAATCAAGCCTTTAACGAAATCTCATGATCTATACAATCAATGCAACCTCTATTCCGTGTAGCCTCAATAAAATTCCAAAGTTCCTGCGCATTTTCTTCACATGTCAGATTGACCCTGATAGCTTGAGGCTTCTTGGAAAGGTTCTCATTTTCTTTGGTCGGATTCTTAAGAGTAAGCTTGCATCCCGGAACTGCGCTAATGACCATAGTTTCTGAATCCATGTGCACCTGAATGTCCCTTCGTAAAAAGACGCTCACTTCATGGAAAAGATCCGGACCATGGTTGGTGTGATAGCTGAACTCAAGGTAACAAATATTCCATTTCATCTGGAATCGAGAATATCACATCCTCATTTCTTATGCTACAATATCCCGCACTATGACCTACGACCTGGCAATCATAGGCGGCGGACCGGCGGGAGCTGCGGCGGCAGTATACGCGGCTCGCAAACGCCTACGCTCGGTTTTGATCACCAAAGACTGGCTGGGACAGAGCAATGTCTCGGAAAAGATCGAGAATTGGATCGGCACGGTCGCCATTTCCGGACTCGACCTTTCCAGGAATTTGGAAGCTCACGCCAAGGCTTATGGCAAAGACATCATAGATTTCAAGGATGGAGAAGCGGTTATTGAAGTCAAGAAGCTGGGAGTTGGGAGCTTGAAGCTAGGAGAATCGCATTTCAAAGTTACAACTGACAAAGGCTTTTATGAAGCCAAGTCGGTTCTCATCACGTCCGGAAGCCGTAGACGCAAAATGGACGTACCAGGTGCCGACAAATACGAGAATAAAGGCATCATCTACTGCGCCACTTGCGACGGACCTTTATATTCCGACCAGGATGTAGTCGTCATCGGTGGAGGCAATGCGGGCTTTGAAGCCGCCGCACAGCTCATGGCTTACTGCAAGAGCGTCACACTTTTAAGTCGCAGCGATTACAGGGCTGATCAAGCAACCGTCGACGCCGTCTCAAAGAATCCAAAAGTTAGACTAGTCGCTTTTGCGGTACCAAAGAAAGTCAAAGGCGATAAGTTCGTTACATCATTGATTTACACCGACACAAAAGCCAAGAAAGACGTCGAGCTCGCGGTGACTGGAATATTCGTGGAAATCGGTTCCATTCCAAATACCGACTTTCTTAAAGGCTTGATCGCTCTGGACCAATTCAACAGGGTTCCAATAGATGCCAAGAATCAACGCGCCTCTTTAATCAGCAGCGACGACGGCATTTGGGCTGCTGGCGACGTTACCGATGGTCTCTTCCACCAGAACAACATCGCCGCCGGTGATGCGGTCAAAGCTGTTGAGGACATTTACCTATGGCTGAACGCGAAATAAAGGCATCTATCATATTTTGATAGACTCAATTTCCTCCGCACCAACTCCTCCAAGAGTCGTGCGTACTTCAATACTCACATTCCCATTAAAATCATTCGTCACAACTGCATTGCAACCGAACGCGAATAAATGTACCGGGCCATTCAGGAAATAATCTTTAGCGGCCATCAGAGAAACTGAATCGAGACAGGCTTGCGCGTTCAACTGCGCCTGGATACGTAGCTCGCGCCGGTAAGCGACATCGGAATAGGAAGCCGCCGCGGACATCGTCGCAAGAGAGAACGCCAATGTGCTGGTAGCCAGCAAAACAACAGCTATCAATGCCATGAAGCCGCGATTCATTGATTTATCTTGTCCATTAATTGCAAGTCTCCGAAATGGATCCCGTAGGCATACTGGATGAAACCGGACAGCAGAAAAGAAAGTAAGGCGCTGTACAAAAGAACTTCGATCAATGTAATGCCCCGAATTGTGGAAGTTGGACCGTTCATGATTATTTGAAAGTGATCTGATAAATATATGGTCCCGTATGCGCCAGGACGTATATCTTATCGTTGTCGCAGGTCATAGATTGCGGAGCAACTGGCAGTGAATATGAGGAAGTGGCGATCGAATCGAGATCGGCCGCCAGCGATCGATCGTAGATCTGAAGCTCGCGATTCAATTGCCTGTTAGCCAAGAATATATGAAACCTGTCGGCGACAATTCCATAGACACCGCCGGGAATATCGATCGAAATCGGGTTCGCCAAGGTACTCGAAGAAGTCGTCGCCCAAGTGAATGCTTCATGGTCTTGAGTCATGTTGTAACCGCCGGACGTGCGCCCGTAATTCAAAGCACTTTCAAATATTGAAACCGTCTTCCCTTCCTGCCTCTGCCAACCGGTCGGAACGAACGCGTTCGCAAGCATGGGATGAACCGGATTATTCACGTTAACGACACGAAATTGGTCCATGTCAGCCGATGCTGTGTATGCCAGGCTATCATTCACGTAAATGTCATTTACGACACTGCCGATTTCTAATCCGCCAGACTTCACGGGAGCAGTTGGATTGTAAACATCGATGATGTTGAACTCGTCACCATCCCATTTCGTCGTGCCGAGATAGATCCGTCCGCGGTCATAGAATATCGAGCTGGCCACAGCCGACGTGGCGGTCGCATAAGGCAGGAGTAATTTGAATTTCTTCTCCAGCGCCAGACTGGAAAGACTGTCCATCCTGATCACATGAAGCTGTGCGGCCGTACTGTCGGCGGCGGCATAGATTCTTTTTCCAGCTATAGTGAATGAAGCGATTCCAGGGCCGGTATTGATCGAAGAAAGAACGACGGGATCATTCACGTTTTGAATATTTACTATGATCAGATCAGGATCTGAAGCCGTGGCTGAATCGGTTGAGACATAGGCAATTCCATTTCTCACTTGGAGGTGAGTCAGAGGCAACAGCGGATCGATCGGCAATCGGATTGGTGTAATAATTGGCACCGCTGAAACTTTTTGATCTTGAGAAGCGTAGGCGCCCAAAGTATCATGGTTTGAAAAATCAATTGAACATAATGGCGTCCCGGCGGCGTCATCCAGATTGGCAAACGGCAATGTGGAGACCTTCAGATATTGCAGGCTATTTTGGTTTGACAGTCTTGTGCTGGAACCAACCGTCATCGTTTCTTCATATCGATCGTTCCCGTAAGGCTGCCGAACGTCAATGAATTGCCCTGCTTGGTATGCGTCAATGAGCCTGTTCCGTTCTTGAGCTTGCGTGAATATATCGCGAGCCCCTTCTGACGATTCTGTGATGATGGCCGTAAAGAGGATCGTTAGTGAAAAAGCCATGACGATGTCGACTAATATCACCCCCCGGATCTGCCGGAGGTGCCACCTCCATCTAATGCTGTTGTAAGACCCTGGAGATATCATAGATCGGCATCATTATTGATAAGGCGATCGAACCGACCACCATTCCCATGCCGGCCATCATGACCGGTTCGATGAGCGAAGTCAGCCGTTTCAGGGAATGCTCGATCTCCCGATCGAGGATGGCGGCGGCGCGGACCATTGACGTGCCGAGCGTGCCGGAAACTTCGCCAGCATTTACAAGTGGCGCCACATATGAAGGCATATGTGAAAACGCGAAGATCGTGGCGATCGGAACTCCGCGGCTTACGGCGGAGGTTTTCGCCTGGAGCCTGTCTCTGAGCGGTATGAATGAGATCGTACGAACCGTACTTGCGTAAGCTCGAGAGATCGAAAGGCCCGATTCGAGCAGAGCTCCGCATGAGCGCAGAAAGACCGCCAAGAAGTAAGAGAATGACAGACCACCGATGAGTGGTATCCGTAAAATAACCGCGTGAACAGCCGATTTGAAGCGTTCCACTTTTTTATAAAGGATAGAGACCGAGATCGAAGCGATCGCCACGAGCACAGCCGCGTATAATCCATATTTTAAGAATGATTCAGAGACGAATATGACCGCTCGCGTAAGCAATGGCAGTTGGACGTGAAGGCTTTTGAGCATCGGGATGATCTGCGGCATGACGCCGCGAACCAGACCTATCGTCAGTAGACTAGCGAATACTGCGATGATGACCGGATACGCCATGGCCGAGGTGCATTTCTTCAAGAGCTCGTCCTCCCTTTCCATCAGAGACTTCGCTACGCCTAAAGCGCGGACCAATTCACCGGACGATTCTCCATGCTCGATGAGACCGGCGATGGTCTTCGATAGGCCGATAGACTCGGTCAGGGCTTTAGACAACAATCCGCCGGCTTCGACCATGTCTAACGCGTGTTGAACAGCCATCTTCTGCCGCATCGGGATTCCTTCGGTCGATATGCTGAGAGCGCGATTTATCGTCAGTCCAGCGGACACATAAAGCTCCAGCCGTTCCAGGAATAAGATAGTGTCCTTTCGCCGCCATTTCTTGTAACGGATCTTATTCATGTATAAAGCACCCTCATTACTTCCTCCTTGGTCGTGATCCCCCAATCGACCTTTTCAGCTCCGTCTTCGGAGATCGGACGGAATCCTTGAGATAGGGCGTATTCTGCACAAACAGACAAAGGTTGCTTTGAAGCGATAAGATCGCGCAAGCCCGGATCGATCTCGCAGGTTTCGGCGATGACCGACCGGCCGATATATCCGGAAAGGCGGCAGCGATCACAGCCTTCGGCGAAACATTCATGGCAAACCGTCCGAACCAGGCGCTGAGCGATGACCAATTTGAGGGTGGAAGCCAAGAGATAATGGTCGATCCCCATGTCTATGAGCCGCGGAATGGCTTCCAAGGCCGAATTGGTATGAAGAGTGGAGAGAACTAGATGTCCTGTCAATGCCGTGTGAATGGCCACTGAAGCTGTTTCGGCATCGCGGATCTCCCCGACCATGATGACGTCCGGATCCTGCCGTAAAGAAGCTCGAAGACCGTTGGCAAAGGTCACTCCGTGAGTGTGGCGGATATGGACCTGCCGGATGCCGGCGATCTCATACTCCACCGGATCTTCAAGGGTGATGATAGAAAGAGGCTCGCGGGCTTTCTCCGACAGACATGCATGAAGAGTGGTGGTCTTGCCGGAACCCGTCGGTCCGGTCACCAGAATGAGCCCATGCGTCCGCCGGAGCGATGTGTCGATGTCTCGGACATGGTCCGGAGTAAAACCAAGCTTGGCAAAGGAAATATCGCGCGTGGCATGGACCGGTAATAGACGCATGACGGCATTCTCGCCATAATAAGTCGGCATGAATGAGATCCTCACATTGAAGAAATCGCCTTCAACATCGGTTCGCCATCGCCCGTCCTGCGGAACGGCATGGAGGTCGGTCCGAGCACCGGAGAGGATCTTCAGCCTCGCGATCATCTCTTCATGCAGACGCTTGGGGAGTACGCCGACTTCGCCGATCTGCCCGTCGATACGCAGACGCACCATGATATCATCGGCCCTGGGGTCGATGTGGATATCCGAGGCGCGTTCACTGGCGGAAAACCGCAAGATAGAATCGATAGCTTCTACGGCTGTAGCTCGATCGCTAGGAAATTCGGACGTTCTCGGCGCTCTCGATTGAAGATGTACTCCAATGGATCCTTCCTTGTATTGCTGGATATTTTCTGTCATTCCAGCATCGTATCAGACCGGAATGAAGAACTGATGAAGAAAGTCTCAAAAAGGGATAAAAAAAGGTTCAAGAAAGGATAAAAAAAGTCTCAAAAAGGAATGAAGATTCGTCAACTTGCGCATTTGTATAAGTTTGCTACTATTCGCCACTGGATGTTCCTTTCAGAAAAATGTATTGAAATGGAATTGTGAAAATGACCAAATCGGATTACATCGGATTGTTCGAATTATGACCAAGAATTCGCGTCTAGTTCACCTCATCGGACCCACAGGCGTGGGTAAAAACCTAATCGGTAAATTGCTCCAAGATGAT
Source organism: Candidatus Tayloriibacteriota bacterium (assembly GCA_003170325.1). Classification (GTDB taxonomy): domain Bacteria; phylum Patescibacteriota; class Minisyncoccia; order Phycocordibacterales; family PALSA-1337; genus C7867-002. The sequence continues at coordinate 13,532 of PMZP01000087.1, read as the reverse complement.
CAAAGATTCTCTTACATGCTGACTGTGTATTCTCTAGGGGATACCATCCACGAACGCTTGGGAAACCCCTGCTTCGCCGGCAAATTCGCTGACCTTGTCAGAAAAGGAGAGCTCCTGCCAGACGAGGAAGTCTGTACCCTTTATGAGAAGACGTTTTCGAGCGACGGAAAACCGGTCGCCGTTAACAACGGTTTCTTCAGGACTACAGGCCAGATATCCTGGGGGGCGGATCATGGCCTATTGGAAACGACATCGACTACCGTAGTCTTCGATGCCGTCAAAAGCACTTGCTGGGTACGAGCTATCGCTAAGGCCAAGAACAAACCTGCGGCCAGGCATATCCGAGAAGATGAATTTGATAGGGCGTTCAAACGCCACCAGAAAAGCCTGGATCTGCTCGTGAGGAGCCTGATGAAGACTGGAACCCGTGTCGTACGCATCAACGCCGACCGGCCTATTGTCACGGAGGTCTTCCTAGACGTCGCGGCTCACGTGAAAGTCGCTTTCGACAAGGGCGATGCTCATAAGCACGCGGCCAGCATCCATTGCCAGCCGTCAATACCGGCTACGGCGTACGCCGCCAGACTTTGAGTACCCGTCTGTCGGTTTGAGTTGATTCGCGCTCCCGCTTGCCGGGGGCGCTTTTTTATGCTTTACTTGACTTACTAGCCGCCGGCACTGGGCCGGCATTTTACTTCGCTTTTCGGCGGCCGTTAACGGCCACAGAGACTATTCACGGCCATTCGCCAACTATTCAAATCACATGGAAATCCGCAATATAGCCATCATAGCCCACGTAGACCACGGCAAGACCACTTTGACCGATGCCATCATGACCCAATGCGGCCATGGCGACGAAGGTTCGATGGACTCGAATGCGCTCGAACAGGAGCGCGGCATTACCATATACGCAAAGAATACCTCTATCATTTACAAAGGCACCAAGATCAATATTGTCGACACTCCAGGTCACGCCGACTTCGGATCGGAAGTCGAGCGGGTGCTACGATCTATCGATGCTGTGCTTCTAGTCGTCGATGCCCAGGAAGGCCCAATGCCGCAGACACGCTTCGTCTTGAAGAAATCCTTGGAATTGGGACTGATTCCCATAGTTGTCATAAATAAAATAGACAAGCAGGCCGCCAATCCGGCCAGAGTCCACGACGAAGTCTTGGAGCTTTTCATAGAATTGGGCGCCCATGATTCCCAGATCGACTTCCCCACTATTTACGCCATCGGCAGACAAGGAGTGGCAAAGAAGCATTTGACAGATGAATTCAAAGACCTTTCGCCGCTACTGGATACAATACTTGAATATGTGCCACCAGCCAATGCTAAGGGTGCAGAGCTTTCGAGGGGACGAGGACTGTCTGAGCGCGTAGAAACCGCCGGTAAAAGGCGAGAGTCAATTGGAATCACGAGAAGCGAAGCTTCCGAGATTCCCGAGCCTTTTACCGAAGCGGTTTCACAAACGAGTTCCGCAGGACCCGAGAAAGATGCTGCACCCGAAGCATTGACAGCCCAGGTCTTCAACCTCGGCTACGACAACTTCCTCGGCCGCTTAGCCGTCTGCCGAATTTATTCAGGTATGATCAAAGACGGACAGAATGTCTGGATAAAGGACGTCAGCGGAAAATCATTCACGGGTAAAATAACCAAGCTCTTCACCTTTGATGGAAAGAAACGCATCGAAGTGCCTCAAGCCGAATCCGGCGATATCATCACCGTCGCGGGCATTCCTGACATCTATATCGGCGAGACTATCACGGACAATGAAGAAACACCGCCGCTTCCTGCCATCAAAGTCGACGAGCCGACCATCAGCCTCCAGTTCCTTGTCAACAATTCGCCTTTCGCCGGACGTGAAGGGACATTCGTGACAGGTCGTCAGATCCGCGAGCGCTTGCAATTGGAGCTTGAAACGAACGTCGGCCTCAAAGTCGACTTCAGTTCAAACGAATACCTCACGGTCTTCGGCCGCGGCGAACTCCATATCGGTATTTTGATCGAGAATATGCGCCGTGAAGGCTATGAACTCCAAGTCTCCCAGCCGAAGGTGATCTTCAAGAGAAAGAATGGCGAGATAATTGCCGCCAGCAGCGAATCAGCGAAATCCGGCGATGATATTCAAGAACCTTATGAAGAAGTCATCATCGACACGCCACAGGAATATTCAGGTGCGATCATCGAAACACTCGGCAAGCGCAAAGGCATCATGAACGACATGAAAACGCACGGTAACCAAGTGCGCATGGTCTTCGAAATGCCTACCCGCGGACTTTTGGGATACAGGAACGCTTTTACAATAGACACCAAGGGCGAAGGCATCATGTCCTCACGCGTCACAGGCTTCAAGCCGCACGCCGGCGTGATCGAAAAGCGCGAGACCGGTTCCATGACGTCCATGGCTTCCGGCCGGACTTTCGGCTTCTCTCTCTGGAACCTCCAAGATCGCGGACGACTCTTCATCGGGCCTGCCGTCGAAGTCTATGAAGGCATGGTCATCGGCGACACATCCAAAGGCGACGACCTCGAAGTCAATCCGTGCAAAGGCAAAGCACTTTCTAACATGCGCTCTTCTGGAAAAGATGAGGCACTGACCCTAGTGCCACCTTTTGAGCTTTCCATCGAGCGTGGTCTAGAATTGATGCGAGATGATGAATATCTGGAGATCACTCCGAAGTCCATACGTTTGCGCAAGAAATTCCTGACGGAGCTTGATCGGGCGAGAGCCAGAAGGAAGGATTGGAATCCTAAATAGAATTTTCGCTAACACGTAGTCAAGGTATCTGTCAATATACCTGCAGACGTATAGTCTGGTATGATTCATCCATGATTCAAGACTATCTCACAACCAATCTAAATAAGGCTAATTACGAATTGATCGACGGTGGCAAGCGATTTTACGCTGAAGTAAAAGGACTTCGAGGTGTTTGGGCTATTGGTAAAACTCTGGAGGAATGTAGACTTAATTTGATGACGACAATCGAAGGCTGGCTGATTCTAAGATCGAAGAGAAATTTGCCTATCTAGGCCGTTGACAAATTCCTGTGCAGGAATAAAATCAACTGCACAATGCCAACATCACGACTTGAAATACTTTCAGATGGACTTAGAGATAGCGGGCAAGTATTCTTTGCCTCGATTCTTGTCGAACCTATCACTACCCATTCGACATCGTGGGGATTGGTTCTTTCCGGAGTAGCCTTGTCATTAATGTGCTGGGTGCTAAGATTAGCATTAATTAAGAAGCCCCATGTTAAATAACATCACAAATTTTATGACTATGTTCTACATATTAGGCGCCCTATTAATAATCGCCGCAGCTTTGGTGATAATAGCTGTTAAGAAACACGGTTAATTGATTCTAGTAAAAATTGGTCTAGAAATAAAAACAGGCCTGCGGAGGCCTGGGTGAAAGGAGTCTATGGTCGTCAGTTTGCCGAAAGAGCAGGTTCAGGCTTGTGCAAGCACTCGATTTTGGGCTGATGATCCGTCGCGACCGACTTATGACCATTGCCATATCCATTACAGGCGCACATGCCGCCGTTGTTGAATTTGCAATGGTTTACAGGATCAATCGTTTTCAAGAAGATTTCCATCTCTTTAGAGACTTTATCTGCTTTAGAAAGCGCCGGTGCAATCTGAATCATAAGTTCGTCGGCAGGCCCGATAAGCTCCTTCAAAGCCGTCAGAGATTCCCCATTTAACCTGATAGAGGTCATGAAGTTAACATCTAGCAGTCTACCGAGGCTTGTCTCAAATGACTGAACCTCGTTATCAGTGGCTCCCAGTCGGCGGAGAAGCGAGGAGGTGGCCATTACAGCCATCAAGTCGCGCTTAATTGGTAATACTTTCATTCTACCATCAGACTAGCGCAATCAGCTTCAAAGTCAACAACTGCCAATGTTAACAACTTTATGAATCCCCTTCTTCCTGCTACAATGCTCGCATGGCAGAAAAAGCCAAAAAACTAGGCACTGACGCCTACAAGGGCGTTCGAGACTTCTTCCCCGCAGATATGGCCGTAGAGAAGCGTATTTTTGATATCTGGAGAACAGCGACCGAGAAGTATGGCTATGAAGAATACAACGCTTCAGTCTTGGAACCGGCTGAATTGTACAAAGCTAAGTCCGGTGATGAAATAGTGAACGAACAGACTTACACATTCATCGACCGCGGCGACCGCGAAGTGACGCTACGTCCGGAAATGACGCCTTCGGTTGCTCGAATGGTTGCCGCCAGAAAACGCGAGCTTCTATTCCCTCTGCGATGGTATTCCATTCCCAACCTTTTCCGATATGAACAGCCGCAGAGAGGCCGCGTACGCGAGCATTGGCAGTTGAACGTCGACCTATTCGGCGTCGACTCGATCAGCGCCGAGATAGAGATAATCAATATGGCCTATGATATAACTCGCGCTTATGGATTGAAAGACACCGACTTTGAGATCCGCCTCAATAACCGTAAAGTCATGAACTATGTGACCGGCGAAGTTTTCGGCATGAATGAACAAATGGCCAAAAAAGTCGCCAAGCTTATCGACAAAAAAGACAAGATGAAGGCTGACGCCTTTGAGATCGGCATCCGCGAAGTCTTTGGCGTAGGCGATATCATGGATAATTCGCAGAGAGAAGCCGGAGAAAAGCAGGCTGACAAATTGCTTACTCTGCTCAATTCCAAGAACTTCGAAGAATTCGTCTCCAGATTGCCCCAAACCAAGGAAGAGCATGTCGGATTAAAGGAGATTCGTGAGGTTTTGAAAGGTCTGGAGAGGCTCGGCATCACCAATGTACGCTTCGACCAGACATTGATGAGAGGTTTTGACTATTACACCGGCATCGTCTTCGAGGTCTACGACATGAATCCGGCCAATCGCCGTTCAGTCTTCGGTGGCGGCCGTTATGACGACCTGCTTTCATTGTTCGGTAATGACAAAGTCACAGCTGTCGGCTTCGGTGCCGGCGACGTCATCGCCCGTGATCTTATGGAGACATATGGTACGCTGCCCAAGAGTTCTGCGCCGGCAGACATTGCAATATGTATCGTTGGTGAGCAAAATGTTCCATACGCATTGGATGTCGCCCAATCATTACGGGCCAAAGGTTTGAAAGTGGTCGTCGACATGTCCGACAAGAAGATCGGCGACCAGATATCCAACGCCGATAAGCGCGGTATCCCAAAGATCATTGTCATCGGTGACGAGGAAGTGAAGACTGGCCGATTGAAAATAAAGACTTTATCGACTGGAGTGGAGGAACCTTTGACAATCTAGTTAATTCCCGCCCATGCGCAAAATAACTTTCGATCTCGAGACCAAGAATTTCTTCCAAGACGTCGGCTCAAACGATCCAGCCGATTTGGACATTTCGGTAGTATGCATCCACGATTCCGCCGACGGAGAGTACAAAAGCTTCTTGGAGAATGACTTCAACAAGCTTTGGCCTATCCTAGAACAAGCCGACATGCTCATCACCTGGAATGGCGATCACTTCGACATTCCCATATTGAACAAATACTACCCGGGCGATATTACTCATATTAAAAGCCTTGATCTCATGAAGGAAGCCGCCAAAGTCCTGGGACGGCGCCTGAAACTGGATACGGTTGGAGAAGCTACTCTCGGTATTAACAAGACAGCTCGCGGCGCTGAAGCCATAGATATGTGGAAAAATGGTGAAATCGACAAACTGATATCATACTGCACTCAAGACGTCAAAATGACAAAAGAACTTTATGATTATGCCATTAATAATGGAAAGATGAAGTATAAGGAATCTGGGACCATCAAGGAATTGAAACTGAATACAAGTAAGTGGGAGGTACCTGAATCAAGTGCCATGACATTCACTTTACCGTTTTGAATCTGTGCTATCATACAGCAATAATCAATCAACAAACTTCATGGACTCAAATCAACCCCGTTCTTCCCTGACCTTGCCTGGCGCCATCATCATTGCGGCGGCTTTGATAGCCATCGCCATCATGTGGGTGAAGAAGCCTGTATCCATTCCGGTATCGAACAACCAAAATGCCACTTCCAGCCAATCAAGCAACATAAACTTGTCACCGATAACTGCGGCCGATCATATCCTGGGTGATCCCAACGCACCGATCAAGATCGTCGAATATTCCGATCCTTCCTGCCCGTATTGCAAGATGTTCAATCCGACCATGGAAGACATCATTTCCCAATATGGCCCGACAGGAGATGTTGCCTGGGTCTATAGGCATTTCCCTCTCGATAAACCCGATCCTAATGGGAACATATTGCATAAGAATGCCGGGCACGAGTCACAGGCAATGGAATGCGTCGCCGGCCTAGGCGGTAACGACAAATTTTGGAAGTTCGAGAAGACGCTTTACGAGACGACTCCTTCCGTCACAGGCGCGACTCCCGGTGGTCTCGATCAATCACAATTGCCTACCATGGCAAAATCAGTCGGCATCGACGAAACGTCATTCAATGACTGCCTTTCGAGCGGTCGGTTCAAAGATGCTGTCGAGAAACAATACCTGACGGGCGTTAACGCGGGTGTATCCGGAACACCGACCAGCTTCTTTGTTTTGATCAAGCCGGCAAATAGATCCGTCAGCGATTATCTGGACAACGCGCTCATTACTTATAAGTTGCAGCCGTCTCTTCTATTCATGGCCGACGATAAAATGATGATCTCCATGAGCGGCGCAATGCCGAAGGAGTTGATAGCGGGATTGATCACGGCGATACAGACCGGTCAGTGATGCCGTTCGGTAATATTTGCTCGTATGCGGCTCACCTCCGCAGGATCTTTCCCAGCCGACAATATACGCAATCTTTTTCATTGCAAGCCGAATCCAAGAACTTCAGGCCAAGGATCTCCCCGACGACTCTGGAGATAGTCTGCCGCAATTCTATTATCTCCGTATCAACTATTTCAAATCGCTCTTTTTTGTATATCCCCCTTTCATTCGGTTCGATGAAGTCTATCTCGCCGTATTTCATATCAAATTTTTTCGCTCCATCCAGAAGCATCTTATAGAAAACTAACTGCCTTTTGTAATTCCCGCCGCCTGCTTTTTCCGATGACCTGGTCTTCCCTTCGATGTCGTTCCGTGACTTGGGCTTGGCGGTCTTGAAGTCGGTGACTAGTGCTTGACGGTCATTGAGAAATTCAATCTTATCTAATTTTCCGGTTAATTCGAGAGATGCGCTATCGCCTTTATTATTCTTGCCAGAATCGATGATCTTCCCAGGCTTGTTCGGTAATTCCGTAACATCGACGGAAACCCCTTTGACTGCGTATTCGGTGATGAACTGCCTTCCCCAAGTGCCATTATATTCATCATAATAGCCGCCCAAGGCCGTTTGCCCCTTCTTGAACGACTCCCGTCTGTCATCGACCGACATGGGCTGTCTCTCGATCTGGTGCTTGAAAATCTCGATGAGTTTCTTCTTCGACAGGTCTCGTCCGTCCTTATAGGCATCGAAGAACGAGCGCAAAGCCGCGTGGACAGCCGTGCCGTACATCTGGTGCTTGGTCGGAGCCTGCGGCACCCGGATCAGATTGACGAAGAAATATTCCCAGGGACATTTGAGATAATTGTTGAGATGCGTCACCGAGAATGCCTGGCCTAGGAATTTCGAGCGGATGAATCCGGGATTAAGAATAGAGATTTCATTCACAGTGTCCGGCTTCGAGGATATCGGTTTGACACCACTTGTCCCCGCCTTCGGATCTATGCTTGGCTTTCCAATCCTTTTGACAAAAAGACTCTGCCTATCCACGGCCTTCGGCTTCCCGAAGATGATGAGCTTTGGATCGATCTCGGAGATGAATTGGCTCTGCACGGTCTCTTTTTCCCCGTCGGAATGAGCGTATGAAATATTGACCGATTCGCGGGCCCGAGTCATGGCTACGTAGAAAAGACGCCTTTCATCTTCGATCCTTCCGGCATCGCGGGCTTGTTCGATGACCGGTATGGTGAAATGGTTGCGCTTCAGGCGATTCCCCCAAGAGCCATCGACGGCGTGCACGATGAAGACGTGGTTGAATTCCAAACCTTTGGAGCGATGGGCTGTCATCAGTCTGACGCCCGCTATATGCTCGCTCCAGCCGCGCTTCCCATTGATGCCATGCTTGCTGACGATGCCGATATAATCTATGAAATCTTTGAGATAAAAAGTCTTCTTCGACTGGGCGGCTTTGACGATGCGATCAAAAAATGACTCCAGAGACGCCAGTCTTTCCAATGAATTTGGAGCTGATACGATCGAGGTCATGAGGCCGGTCTCCTGAATGAGCTTCTGTAGGAAATTCGGGAATGGCATCGTCTGCGCTTCACCGGACCAGTTCATGAGCCGATCGTATGCTTCCTTAACTCCGCCCTTATTTAAAGTCTTAATGGCAACATGCAACGGCTTCTTCTCCTTCCTGGCCTCTCCAAAAACCTCCATGACCTCCGCACTATCACAACCCATTTCCGGCAGAAGCAGAGCCTGTCCCAGAAGCTCGCTGTTGGCCGGATCGTGAATGGCCTCACAAAGCATGATGAGAGCCGCCACATCCGGCTCGCCTATGATGTCGTATTCAGATTCGATGCGATGGGCGACTCCGTGGGCTCGCAATATCTCCGAGACAGCCGCCGCGTCTCTATTTTCTCGATACAAGATGGCGATCTCTTCCGGTCTTTCGCTTTTCTTCAGTAATCCCGAAATCAGTAAAGCGACATATTCGAGCTCCTCATTGACGGTCGAAAACTCATCCACGAAGATCGGCTTGCTTCCGACTTGCAGTGATAAGAGCTTTTGTCTCTCCCGACCGGGAATGGATGGGTTATTCAAAATGAGGCTGTGCGAAGCATCCAATATGCCCTGATGAGAACGGTAATTGTGTTCGAGATCGATGACCACGACATCCCGGTATTTCTGTGAGAAATATAGGAAGTTTTCCAGTGAAGCGCCTTGGAAGCGGTAGATAGCCTGCTTGTCGTCGCCGACAATGAATAGATTCGGGGATTCATGAAAATCGGCTAGCAATTCCAAGATGCGGTTCTGCGAAGCGTTGGCATCTTGATGCTCGTCGGCCAAGATGTATTGGTATGCTTCCTGGAGTATGAGCTTGAATGTCGTGTCGCCTTCCATGGCACGGATGAGCTCGAGCAGCATATCGTCGAAGTCATAATACTTTTGCTTCGCTAACTGCGCTTCATAAGTAGAGTACACGAATTGGAGCTCGCGGTTCTTGGCATCGCGTTTTTCCAGCTTCTCAAGTTCGGTCTTGGAGAGCTCTGCATTTCCTTTTGACTCGTCTGTAGTCATCGTTAGGTCGGTTTCGTGCCAATTCGAATCATCAATAGCGCTCCCTTTCAGCTCCGGACGTTTCCCCTTCGTGCTTCGCAGTCGGGGAAAGTCCCTTCGCTGAGCGGTCGCGCCACACTCCTCTTCAATGCTCTCTTTCAATCGCTTCGGGCTAACATTCTCCCTCTTCAATAAATGGATCTCATTCAAGACAGACTTGACATAATATGCCGGATCACCGTAAGGTCGGAGGATCGAGATCTTCTTAGACTCTATGCACTTCTCGATTATTTTTATCTGCTCTGCATCGGTGATGATCGATGAGCCGATGATACGCGGAAAATAATCCGGGTATTGCTGGATTATATGCTCGGCAAAACCATGGAACGTGTGGATATTGACCTTGTATGCAGATGGTCCAATTATCTCCGTGAGCTTCCGGCGCATGGCAAAAGCACCAGATTCCGTAAATGTCAGCGCCAGAATGGATTCCGGAGCAGTATCAGTTGTGCGAATGATATTGGCTATACGTAAAGTCAGGATGGTCGTCTTCCCCGTTCCCGGCCCGGCGATGACCATAACCGGCCCTTCGACCGTATCGACGGCCTTGCGTTGAGCAGGATTCAAGACGCTGTAAAGCGAGTCGAATTCTTCAGTTACCTTTGAATGAGTAGACACCATGAACTACTATGCTAGCACGTTCTCTAGCTCCTAGTAATTCTTCAGCCTATTTATCTTGTCATGCTGACGGATCTTCTCGTGGGCTTTGGCTTCGATCTGGCGGATGCGTTCGCGCGTGANNTCGATCTGGCGGATGCGCTCGCGAGTAACGCCGAATTCGCGGCCGACTTCTTCGAGCGTGTGAGTGATACCGTCGTTCAGACCATGGCGCATCTCCAGGATCTTGCGCTCCTTTTCAGAAAGATCATTGAGGATGAGGTTTACTTGGTCGCGGAGGATGCGACGGGATGATTCCTGGTCCGGGGAAAGGATCTTGTCATCGGCGATGAAGTCTTGAAGAGTCGACTTGCCATCGTCGCTATCATCGCCGACCGGATTCTCCAGTGAAACGACGTCCTGCTCGATCTTCTCTATCTGGTAGATCTTCTCGACGACTATACCCATCTCCATAGCGATCTCATCCGCCAAAGGTTCGCGGCCAAGCTCGTTGGAAAGGCGCCGGACTACTTGCTTGTATTTGGCGATGGTTTCCACCATGTGCACCGGCACGCGGATAGTACGCGACTGATCTGCCAGAGCGCGAGTGATGGCTTGACGGATCCACCAGGTGGCATAGGTCGAAAATTTGTAACCCTTGGTCCAGTCGAACTTATCGACGGCTCGAAACAGGCCGAGGTTGCCTTCTTGGATGAGGTCGAGCAAAGTCAGGTCCGGTGAGCGTCCGACATATTTCTTTGCGATAGAAACGACTAGACGGAGGTTGGCTTTGGCCAGAAGGTTCTTGGCTTCGGTGTCAGCATTCTGGATGCGCTTGGCCAATTCTTTCTCCATAGCGGCATTGATAAGCGGATACTGGCCGATCTCCTTCAGGTACATCTGGATGGAATCGTAAGCGGAATCTGAACCGCCGCGGGAAAGGTGCGGCGCCTTTTTGTGAGGCGAAAGCTCTTCGACTTCCAAAAGGCCTCCACCTTCCAGCACATCCACATTGGCCGCGGCAAGCTTGCTGTAAAGCTCGTCTAGGAACATTATGTCGTTCTCGATCTGGGGAAACTCCTTGAGGATCTCATCGTATGTCACGAAGCCACGATCGCGTCCTTTCTGGATGAGCTTGGCGGCTTTGATCTCAACGTCCTTGGCGCTGACAGCTTTGGGTTTGCCGGCAGGCGAGCTGGTTTTTTGAAATTTAGCTACACCAGACTTGCCCGAACGCAGATTCGTCCGAATAGACGTCCGTTTGACCGGACGGCGCAGAGAACGACTGGCCGAACTTGCCGTTTTTTTGCTTTTTCGCATGGGTATTAATTGAATTTTATTGACCGTCCATAGAGGTTAGAAACTTGAACTAACGTGAAGATTGTAGGATATTAACCGGTTTTGCGCAAGCCAGCCTTTCTGGTAGACAGATCTTGGCATTTCTTGGCTAATTCCGACACTCTGGCTGAATTCCCTTCCTTTTCAGCTACCTTCAAAGCGCCCATAGCGCTCACTAATTCTTCGTTGATGAGATCGACCTCGAAATTTAAGATAAGTTCCTTCATGTGCACATCAAACTTTCCTGTATCATTCCCGTACATGGCTTCAGCTTCGAATGAGAGGTCCGAGATGAGCGGTATGGTCCTCTGTATTCTTGTCTCATATGAATCGCCGGCGATCTTCTTTATATGGTCGCGAAAATCGGTTGCGACAGGAAGTTTTGCGGCATCCATAAGAGCCAGGAGACCGAACATTCTACGCTCGACGAGGTCAAGGCGGTGTGGCTGGATTACGATGGAGCTTGGAGCCGGAAGCTTGGAGCTAGTCGAGCTTCCAGCTCCTGGCTCCTGGCTTCTAGCTACCTTTCGCAGATCATCCCACACTGCTTGCTCGGTGAGCCTGGCCTTCTCTGCGATTATCTTCACGTAATAGGCCTTGTCCATCTCGCTCTCAATCCTGGCCAGGAATGGAAAGACTCTTTCTTTGATGGCGCGCGACAATCTGTGAGGATCAGACGTCTCTTTGAGCACGTTCTCCAGCTCGAATTCGATGACGTGCTTGGCGTTCTTCAAGACGTTCTTCCAGGATTCCGAGTCGCTTAAAATCAAGTCGGCCGGATCCTTGCCGCCTTCAATGTCGGCGATTTTGACCGACATGCCCATTGAAAGCGCCGTCGCAGCCACCGCTCGCATTGCGGCAGTGCGTCCGGCTTTATCAGAATCCAATGCAATGATCATGTTCTGACTTAGACGACGCACCATGCCTAGATTGCTTACAACGCCGTCCTGACCTTGCGACTGGTCGGTCAAAGCCGTACCGGAAGCGGCAACGGCATTCTTGACACCGACTTGATGAGACAATATCAAGTCCATTTGCCCTTCGACGAGAATAGAATATCCGACGCGGCGGATCTCGCTCTTGGCCTTGTCCAGGCCGAATAGTATCTGTGATTTATTGAATAGCGGCGTATCGGGACTATTCAGATATTTCGCAGACTTACCGTCATCCTTGAGGATCCTGCCCGTGAATGCGACCACGCGGCCGCTGGAATCGGTGATGGGAAAGATGATGCGGCCACGGAAACGATCGTAGTAATTGGAGCTTGGAGCTGGAAGCTTGGAGCCAGCTCTTGGCTCCTGGCTCCTAGCTTCAGCTTTCTTTATAAGACCGGCCTTCTCGATAAATGCCTCATTCCAACCTTTTCCCTTTAAGTACGTGAAAAGATTCTTCCAACCTTCCGGTGCCCAGCCGATCCGGAATGCCACCCGAGTTTCGGGCGATACTCCGCGGCCATTCAAGTAGCTCTGCGCCTCTTTCGATCTTTCGTACTGCATCTCAAAAAATTTGGCTGCCGCTTCGGTTATCTGGAAAAGCCTGTCTCGTTCGCTATCGGCTTTCTGGTCCACGACCAATGGGACGCCAGCCTTCTCCGCTAGTACTTTCAACGCGCCCTTGAAGTCCAACCCTTCGAATTGCTCCACGAAGGTGAATATGTCGCCTTTGGCGTTGCAACCGAAGCAATAATAGCCGCCTCTTTCTGGAGAGACGAAGAATGAAGCCGATTTTTCGTTGTGGAATGGACATCTCGCCTTCAGCGACTTCCCTGCCTTTTCCAGCTTCACATATGAAGCAATGAGCTCTTCTATGGGTATGCGCTCTTTTATGAGTTCTACGTTGGTACGATTCATAGTGCCAGTATAGCTCATGAGATTGGAAGAATGAAGCGGCTCGCTCCAGCGGCTCGCCCAGAAACACAAAAGCTCCCGAAGGAGCGTCTGTGCTGTTAGTTAACGGATTCCGTATCCGGAATCCGGGGCGCGCCAGGAGAAACTCCTGCTGATTCCACCAGTCGACGTTAATCGACGTGCCTATTATAGTACTCTATTGATTCATGTCAATGACCTGAATGACATTACCTCATTATTGTGGAATCGGCGGGAGTTGCACCCGCATATTCTTCCTGTCAAAGGAAGAGTTCCTACTATCAGGCGATCCCACCGGAAGCATTCCAATCTTCCATACACTAATCCTACCAACCCGAAATGAAGATACGATAAAAATAGGTTAAAATCCGGATAAAAAAAGTCTCAAGAAA